>CACYBS010000362.1 GCA_902772725.1 Erysipelothrix rhusiopathiae | reverse complement strand
TCATTATCTAAATCTTTATACAGCTCCTGATAAAAAGGACTGTAATTTCTGGCATAATTGACAAGCTTCTTTAACCGGGAATTTTGAATCCCTATGATTTTATCTTGCGACAATCGTTCCGCCTGATAAGTCTTAGCCATTTTGACGATTAAACTCATGTGATCCTCCGTCCTTTAAAAAAAGTGTCTTCCAAAAATCAATTAGTTCCTTATAACCCTTGACCACCTTATCCACATCCATATCATCATTATGTGATAATTGCCATAAATAGCCTTCCGATGCCAGATAAATAAACTTATACATTTTCTCTAGATCCAATCCCTCTTTAAACTGTTCAGGATTCAATGAAATTAATGTCTTATTTGTGGCAAGGCTGGTATAAGGGGCAACCTGCTTACGAACTTCATCTTTTATATCCGGATCATCCTCATAATAAACGCGAATGGAAAATCGCATAATATCCGGATATACCTTAAGGATTTCTAATTTTGAGACAAGGCTTGAATACATATTTTCAAAGAAATCTCCTGATGTTTGATCTTTGTGTTTATGTATATTTTCCAGTGTGATCTGTTCTGCTTTTTTCCATAAGAAAAGATATAATTCCTTTTTATTTTTGAAATAATGGAAAAGTAATGACTTGCTGACTCCGGCTTCCAGTGCAATTTCCTGCACCGGACTTTTCTTATAGGAGTTTTGAGCAAATACATGAAATCCTGCATTGATTATACGTTCCTGCTTCTCCAATGGCAGAGCAAAGAATTTCTCGTTCATACAACGTACCTCCGCGATTTTATGAACCGATCCGGTCAATCTCATTAAAACCCCGTTGACCATTTTTGAGAAGACCCATGCAGCGGATTTTCATTTGATAAACCATATGCGATATCACCCGCATTGTCTACAAAGAAATAAATCGAATATAAAAAGATCTCATCGTATCGGTGAGATCTCTTTGTTCATATCATTGTTGAATACTTAGATCTTAGTAGACATTTTGTGCATAGCCTTGGCTTAACTGGATGATTTTAGTTTCAATAAGGTCCTTATTACCCTTCATTTGAAGACCATTTATATCATTACCCTTACACCGTCTAATCAGAATATCTGACTCTTATTACAGGCCGAACCCCAAGCAAGTGATCAACATCGTTTCCCATCAGATCTGCCGATCCTCCAAGGATATATACCGCTTCGCTTTGTCTCTTCCCGGGTGATCTCAGCCACCAGTCGATACCGCATTTCCTTATATCATCGCTGACACTCTTTGATTCAGAATATGTGAAGAGATATACTTTGTCATCTGTATCATTTCCACAATCCATTTCATAGCGAGTATCATCTTCGGTGAATGTGTTATGTGTGGTTACGATTGAGGCCTTTTCTCCATCAGAGAATTTGGTGTTATAGAAATCCTCATTAAGCCATCTGCGTAAAGAACATTTTTCCCATGTGATATCTGTTTTAGTGTCATTATATGGCATTTCTGCAACCGCCGACTCACAAAGAAGGGTACAGATACCGTCCGTTTTATCGGTTACATACCAAGTATATCTGCCAAAGACCACCACATCGCCGACCTGCGAATTGGATATCGCCTCCAGTTCAGCTTTTTCCTCCGAAACTGTTCTGTTTATAGTCTTTGGAACAGTATTATCCGGAAAACGAAGATTCAAAGCAGGACGAACAGCACCATAGTAATTACCCGAAACATCTCCTTTGGCATCAATAACATTTTTTCCATCACTGTTGTTGCCGACATATGCCGTATAGTCTTTATTCACACCGGGTGACCTCAGCCACCACCACTGGTTATCCATTTCGTGCCAATAGCCGCATTTGAGCATCTTATCATCAAGGGCCTTTGCCTCATCTACACTGAGCACAAAGATATAATCATCTGTATCACTGCCGCCATCAGTTCCATATTCCTCATTGGCTGGATTGATATTGTGAGTCATTGTGATTAATTCTTTTTCCTCATCTGTGAATGTGTTGTAGAACTTTTCATTGAGCCAGGTACGCAGAGTGGATTTATCCCATGTATCGATTCTTTGATAACTTGCTGCGTTAAACGGCATTTTTATCACAGGTTTTTCACTTAAAAGCGTACAGCCTGTCTCCGTTTTCGCAATGACGTACCAGCGGATATCACCGAATACTATGACATCTCCCACAGATGCCTCCGACAGTTCTACTGCTTCCTCAGGGATTTCTTTAGGACGGCTGCAGCCGGATACAAGAAACGCAAGACTAAACACAACAGCTGCCCATGCTCCAAACAATATTTTTTTCATGATCAATTTCCTCGTCATTTCGATTTATTAATCTTTCTCTATGGGAATATTATACCATCCGAAAAACATCATTGTGCTTTTCGCTGCATCGAGGTCAAAAAAAACCAAGCTGTAAAGCCTGGTTTATGAAATACCTTCTGTAATTTTTTCTTCCATAGCATCCTGATGAAAACTTTTCTTTTTAATATGATAGTAAATCATAATAATCACGAATGTTGCCATCCATCCTACCGGATATCCAAAGCCGACCATCTGCGGTGTATTGGAAATAAAATGTGTCATGACATAGAGGTAAATCTGACGAATAACCACAAAGCCTGTTAACAAAATAAACATCGGACCCTTGGAATCCCCGCGTCCCCGCAAAGCACTGGCCATAATCTGATTGACACAGTTGAATAACAGGAAATATACGTTGGTTCTAAGGAACATTACACCGTATTTGATTACTTCGCTATCAGATGTGAACAGAGCAATCGCAGCTGCTGCAAATGTCCAAATGATTGTCGCAATTACGCTGGTAATCGCAAGACACAAGAAGATTGTCGTGCGGGTTCCATCGGTTGCACGTTTACTTTTGCCGGCACCGATATTCTGTGATACAAAGGTCGTAGCAGCTAGAGCCATACTTTGCATCGGTAACATCATAAACATATCGATCTTATTGTAACAGCTCCATCCTGCCATTACGCCTGATCCAAAGAAATTGATATAGGACTGTACAAAGATATTTGAAAAAGAAGTCAAAACAGATTGAATACCAGCCGGAAGTCCGATCGAGAAAATCTGCCGTAAAATATCCATATCCACTCTTAAATCATGCCATGTAAGTTTATATACTTCATTGGTTCGCATTAATAAAAGCAGAATAAGCCCGGCTGACACAAATTGTGAAATAATCGTTGCGAACGCTACACCGGCTATACCCATATGGAATACAAGCACAAAGACAAGGTCCAATACAATATTCATCACACTGGTTAAAATCAAAAAATATAACGGTCTGGTAGAATCTCCCACTGCCCGCAAAATACCGCTTCCGATATTATAAATCAACAAGCCAGAAATACCCGCAAAATAGATACGCAGATAGGTAACGGCTTCTGGGAATACATCATCCGGTGTTGACATCAAATGCAGCATCGGCTTTACTCCAAGAACAGAGAGTACGGTAAACAATATACATAAAATAAAGGTCGTTGCCATAGTGGTTTCAACTGCCGTATGCAGACGTTTATCCATTCTTCCACCAAACAGGTTACCGATTACTACACTCGCTCCGGTAGAAAAGCCATTAAAAAAAAACACAAACAGATTCACGATCATCGTAGTGGATCCAACAGCTGCCAAAGCCTGTGTTCCGACAAAATTACCAACCACAATGGAGTCTACCGTGTTATACAACATCTGGAAGATGTTTCCTAACATTAACGGCAGCGCAAACATAAGAATCTG
>CACYBS010000361.1 GCA_902772725.1 Erysipelothrix rhusiopathiae | reverse complement strand
TTGTATGCATATTTGAATGAATGCATTACCTGCTCGTGTGCTGTTTTATATAATGTATGTTTTGAACCAAAGTATCCTTTAGCCAGTTTTAATTCGCGTTTTCTTCTGGCGCGGGTTACAGTTCCACCTTTTACTCTTGCCATTCTAGTTTACCTCCTTACTTAATTAACATCTCTTTGATACGCTTGAAATCTGTTTCATGCACTGTAGACGGCTTCGCCAGATGACGACGCTGCTTCTTTGTCTTACCGTGGAAACGGTGAGAAGTATATGCATGTGATCTCTTTAATTTACCGGATCCAGTGATTTTAACTCGTTTAGCTAAACCTCTGTGGCTTTTCATTTTAGGCATTCTGTTAATCCTCCTTATCCTTATTTTTTCTTAGGCGCCAGCGTTGTTGACATTGTGTTTCCCTCTAATTGAGGTTTCTTTTCAACATTCGCAATTTCTGACATCTGAGCCAGGAAATCATCCATAATTTTTCGTCCGACCTCTACACGAGTAATCAGACGGCCTCTAAAACGCATATCAACTTTAACCTTCATCCCCGATTCGATCCATTTAGTCGCCTGGCGGACTTTGGTCTCAAAGTCATGCGTATCCACAACCGGAGATAATCGTAAAGACTTAATCTCTACTACATGTTGTTTACGTTTTGCCTCTTTAGCCTTTTTCTGCTGCTCGAAGTGATACTTTCCATAATCCAATACCTTACATACTGCAGGACGAGCTTTTGGAGCTACACACAATAAATCAAGATTCTGGTTATAAGCTACATTCAGTGCATCTCTTTTTGACATTACACCTAACTTTTCCCCATTGGAATCTATGACCATCACTTCTTTAAACGGAATCTTTTCATTGAACAAGTCATCGTTCACATTGTTCGGGGCTACTCTTCTGTTGTTGATATTTGACACCTTCCTTTTCTCAAAAAGAAAACGGGCACACAGCATGCACCCGTCAATATTAACACAAAATCAATATACATTGAATTGGCGTTGAACCCATGCCCCCTTTGGACATCAGGTGAGAAGAGTGCTTCTATCTTTCCATTTCTTTCCGTGTTATGTTAACACATGACAATTTCTTTGTAAAGGAAAAAATGAGAGTTTCCTCTCATTTTTTATGCACGTTCTTTAAAGCTTTTATCGATGGCAGCAGCAGCGCGCTTACCTGCTCCCATAGCGGAAATAACCGTTGCAGCACCTGTTACGGCATCACCACCGGCATAGATATTTTCACGTGAAGTTAAGCCATCTTCGTTTGTTATGATACAGCCGCGCTTGTTAACTTCCAAGCCCTCTGTTGTAGAACGAATTAATGGGTTTGGACTTGTTCCGATTGCCATGATCATTGTATCGATATCGATAATGAAGTTGGAACCCGGAATCTCTACAGGACGGCGTCTTCCGGATGCATCCGGTTCACCTAATTCCATACGAACACATTCAATCTGTGTTGCCCAGCCATCTTCGTTTCCGATAACACGTACCGGATTACATAATAAGTCGAAGATAATTCCTTCTTCTTCGGCATGTTCTACTTCTTCTCTACGTGCAGGTAATTCTTCCATAGAACGACGATATACGATATGTACTTCGGATCCTAAACGGCGTGCAGTTCTTGCAGCATCCATAGCTACGTTACCGCCACCTACGACAACGCACTTAGTCGGACGCTGAATCGGTGTATCAGAATCTTCAAGATAAGCTTTCATTAAGTTAGCACGGGTTAAGAATTCGTTTGCGGAATAAACACCCTTCAGGTTTTCACCCGGCATATGCATAAAGTTAGGAAGACCGGCACCGCTACCGATAAAGATAGCTTCGTAGCCTTCATCCATCAATGCATCGATTGTATCAGAGCGTCCTACTACAAAGTTAGTAACGATATTAACACCTAATGCCTTTAAGTTTTCGATTTCCTTCTGTACGATTGCCTTTGGTAAACGGAATTCAGGAATACCGTACATCAATACACCACCGGCAACGTGTAATGCTTCAAATACAGTTACTTCATAACCAAGTTTAGCTAAGTCACCTGCACAGGTCAGTCCTGAAGGACCGGATCCTACGATTGCAACCTTATGACCGTTAGATTCCGGCTTAACCGGCATTTCTGTGCTGTGTTCTCTATGCCAGTCAGCTACGAAACGCTCTAAGCGTCCGATTCCGACAGGCTGTGTCTTAATACCGCGAACGCAATACTTCTCACACTGGCTTTCCTGCGGGCATACACGGCCGCATACTGCAGGAAGAGTAGAAGTAAGTGAAATAATATTGAAGGCTTCTTCGAAGTCTCCTTCTTTAACCTTTTCAATAAAGTCAGGAATATTTACATTAACCGGGCATCCGCCTACGCATGGTTTATGACGGCAATGTAAGCAGCGTGTTGCTTCTTCCATAGCCATTTCTACAGTATATCCGGTAGCTACTTCGGAGAAGTTAGTAATACGAACTTCAGGAGCCTGTACTGGCATTTCTGTCTTATTAGGAGACATATTTGGTTTTGCAGGCATTATGCCACCTCCTTTTTCATAAGGTTACAATGCTCATCGCGCTTTCTCTGTTCGAAAGGACGATATGCGGTATTTCTTGACATTGCTTCATCAAAGTCAACAAGATGTCCATCAAAGTCCGGTCCATCAACACACGCAAATTTCATTTCTCCATCTACGAGTAATCGGCAGCAGCCGCACATTCCGGTACCATCGATCATGATTGGGTTCATAGATACAGTAGTCGGAATATCATATTTCTTTGTTGTCAAGCAGACAAACTTCATCATGATGATCGGTCCGATGGCGATAACTTCATCAAACTTTTCACCATTATTTACTAATTCTTCTAATTTAACCGTAACAACGCCCTTTTCACCAACAGAACCGTCATCACTCATCAAATAATATGCATCGGAGCATGCTTTAAATTCGTCTTCAAGAATCACAAGATCCTTGTTACGGAATCCAACGATTGTTGTAACATCAGCACCTGCATCGTGGAATGCTTTTGCGGTTGGGTATGCGATTGCGCATCCAACACCACCACCAATGACACAAACCTTCTTGTTTCCGTCAATAACGCTTGGTTTTCCTAAAGGTCCGGCAAAGTCCTGGATGTAATCACCCTGTTCCAAGTCATTCAATTTCATTGTTGCGCCGCCGACAACCTGGAAAATAATGGTAACACTTCCTGTTTCAGGATCTGCACCTGCGATCGTGAAAGGTACACGTTCGCCCTGGTCATCTACACGCAAGATGATAAACTGTCCCGCTTTGGCACGTTTCGCAACAAAGGGAGCATCCACAACCATTTTTGTAACGGTCGGGTTTAATCTTTCCTTTTCTAAAATCTTATACATTTTAATCACCCATTCTGTATTCTATCATAAACACTTAAACATTTGTAAATTATTCTAGAAAATCTTGTATGCGGGAAAAGTACCGCATCGGACCATGATCCTCCAGGCCGGTAGTATAATCTTTCTGTCCGATCATAGAAACTAATTCTTCTTTAGCTTCATCATCATCCACAGCCTTATAGAACAATTCTACAGCTGTTTGGGCAAGACCTAGTGCCCTATCGTATAAATCAAAGAAAGATTCCGTACTTGTAATAGTTTCATCACATGGATGTACCCATTTTTTATGGAGTAAATTCATCACATCACATGGATCATCCGGTTCATTAGGAATCAAATATCCGGATAAGGAACTCTCGGTCCGTGTTAATTTTTCAATAGTGTGTAAGCTTTTAAACTTATTCCCTCTATGGTCATAGAATAACTTCTGCATAAAATGCCAGTCATCCAGGCTCTCCTTAATTTCATGAGGCTGAACGTCTTTGCCAAACACGTTTCTGCCAACCGGAACCCATATGCGGGCAATGGCACGCGCCTGGTCGAGAGTGGTATCACAGACTTCATAAATACGGAAATCGGAAATCGTACATTCCTTTTTAACCTTCAACATGATCGCATCAATCAAAGATTCCAATCGATGATGCCACCATGAATCTCTCTGGCGTTCGTTTCCCGTACGATAGTATACATACGGATGGGCTGTTGAATCGAGAGCCCAATGGCATAAATGTCCCATCGTATATACCAGCATCTGTTCTCTGATTTGAGGATCCTTTTCTTTGCGGATGCTGTCAATGGCACTTAAATAGAATTCTGATATATGCTTCACATGAGCCTGGCCACCTAAAGGTCTCAATGTCTTTTTATGATAAACGCGCTTAGGTGAGAAGCAGTGGAAGAACAAAAAGTCCGGTCCGTTTGATCCGATATCAAACAGCTGGGGATTCTTTTTGATTAATTCCTGAATTGGCCAGTCAAGTTTTTCCTTTATTTCTCTGGCAAATAGTGTATGTGTAATGATATTAGGCATATTTACCCTCCGATTCTTTTAGTAAACCATGATATACAACATATTCTGCATAGGTATCCATCTTACAGTAATCGCGGATATTATCCCGTACCTCATTTTTCTGTTCATCCGAAACCGTATCAAATGTTCGGTATGCCTGTACCGCATTTAATCCATTGTGGATTTCCAATTCCTGATACGATACCTGATCGGTAAATACCGGAAGAACATTTTTTAAAGAGTAATGGCCCCGCATCTTATTGGCATAATAGATTCCCGTTTCAAATGGTTTTGATAAATCTACCATGCGCCCGCATATCTGCATTAATTGTTTTTTATAGCGCGGAAACTGTTCTGCAAGCTGTACTAAACGCAGCTTTTCCGCTCCTTCCATATTGTATACAAGAACGGTTCCTGTCTTAGGAATCTGTTTCAATAAAGATTGAATAAACTCTTTACGGCAGTCTCCTGTTCCGAAATAGTCATAGTGTTTTAAATCACCATCTTCTACATGTAAACTGTATTGAAAGCACAATACATCAAAAGGCTTCATCTTATCATACGGCGGAAACGCAAAAGTATCCCATTCAAAATCAAGATAAGAAATTGGATATTCAATCCGGGAAAGCCAGTGTTTTAATGCGATATGATCGACAAACTTTCCCTGTTTGGATGCCATGTATTGCGAATATTGCAGTTTATATCCATCGATTTGATCAAGATCCATTTCACAGATATGCTCAATTCCCGTTTCCAGTGCTTCCAGCTTATGCTGGGAGGTGGTTAAGAAAACCGGTGAATCATCCGGTAAATGGGAATCATCAAAACAGATGTCGTAATAATTACAGCGTCTTCCGGTTGTGCACGTTTTTGAACGTATCGTTTCAACCGAAGGTAAACTCAATACCTGATTGGTTTGATCAATCCATGTATCTAAATCAATCTCAAGCTCTTCGATGACCTCATCAATATTTCTGCCGGGATGGTTTTTGCGGTTGAAGAAACGATCCGTAATAATCAGGCATTCATCTAAGTCAAGTTCACCATGTCGAACATAATCCTTATTGATATAGAGAATTTCATGTTTCACAATATCGATTCCGACAGACCGGCAGATCATCTGGTTAACTTTCATCTTAACAGCTTCAAATTCCTTTGGATAGGCGCTCAATAGCGGATAAATTGCCTTATATCCCTGATCGGTACGCATTAATAACGGAATACGGGTACGGCACTCCCTATAGCTGAATCTTCCTGCAAGTAGCACATCGTTTTCTTCCAGCAGCTTTAATGTTTTTTTTTTTTTTTTTCCGACTTCTCCGCTGACGGCTTTTTCAACGCCTAAACGCTTCTGCCAAAGCGCAGTAAAAGGACTGTCCATATGATAAAAGCTTTCATAGGGCAGCGGATTGTTTTGACAGTTCCAGCAGAATCGCGGACATTTTTTATAATGTATTAAATCACTGACATGCAGCATTCATGTATCGCCTCACTATATTTTATAACGCTCTTGGCATTTTTTTATTCGCTCTATATATTCATCACGTAAAGACTGCGGTTCTAAGATTTCACAGCTTCCGTCAAAGGAAAATACCTGTCGGAAAAACTCATAGCGGTCTTCCACAAGAAAGTTATAGACAGCTTCTTTTTCCGTTTCATATTCCAGCCGCATGTCTACAC
>CACYBS010000360.1 GCA_902772725.1 Erysipelothrix rhusiopathiae | reverse complement strand
CGACGGCGACAACTGCCCGGTAATCCGTGGTTCTGCATTAAAGGCTTTGGAAGGCGATCCTGCTTACACTGGTTCTATCACTGAACTTATGGATGCAGTTGACGAATTCATTCCGGATCCTGTACGTGACATCGATAAGCCTTTCTTGATGGCAGTCGAAGACGTTATGACTATCTCTGGTCGTGGTACAGTAGCTACTGGACGTGTTGAACGTGGACAGGCTCACTTAAATGACCAGGTTGAAATCGTAGGTATTAAGCCAACTCAGACTACAGTATTAACTGGTTTGGAAATGTTCCACAAACAGTTAGACGTTGCTCAGGCTGGTGACAACATTGGTGCATTACTTCGTGGTATCGCACGTGATGCTATTCAGCGTGGACAGGTATTAGCTAAACCTGGATCAGTACATCCACACACTCACTTCAAAGCTCAGGTTTACGTACTGACTAAAGAAGAAGGTGGACGTCACACTCCATTCGTTTCTAACTATCGTCCTCAGTTCTATTTCCGTACAACTGACGTAACTGGTGTTATTACTCTTCCTGAAGGAACTGACATGGTTATGCCTGGTGATAACGTTGAAATGAACGTTGAATTGATCGCTCCGATCGCTATCGAAAACGGTACTCGTTTCTCTATCCGTGAAGGTGGACACACTGTAGGTGCAGGAAACGTTATCGAAATCTTCGAATAATTTTTAGAAACAACTAAAGGTGATGAATTTGTTCATCGCCTTTTTGTGTATATAGAAAGCAGGATTAATGTGAAAAACATACAAGATGGGTTATTAAACTTTCTGGAAAATTCACCAAGCATGTTTCATGTGATTGATTCTATTCGTAAGATTCTTGAAAAAGAGGGATATCAATATTATCCGGAATATGAGCTATGGAACATCAAGCCCGGCATCAAGGGATTTACAATAAGAAACGGTTCCTCTATTATGGCCTTTCAAATTCCTCAGGATATAGAAAATACTCATTTTCAAATCAGCGCTGCTCACAGTGATTCACCATCATATAAGGTGAAGGATATCAGTGTACTGGAAGGACCGAAGGATTATCTTCGTATCAATACGGAAGGATACGGAGGTATGATTGATTCGACCTGGTTAGATCGCCCTTTGACAATTGCCGGAAGGGTGATGGTCGATAAAGGGAATAAATTAGAATCCCACCTATTATATATAGATAAGGATATTTTAATGATTCCTAGTCTTGCCATTCACATGAATCGCACGGTAAATGACGGTTATAAATTCAACCGTCAGGTGGATCTCATTCCGCTTTTCTCTGCAGGTGAGTTGAAAGCTGATGACTTTAATAAGATGATTGCGGAATATATCCGAGTAGAAGCAGATCAGATCGTAGGAAAAGATCTATATTTGGTCAATCGCCAAAAACCGGCCGTTGTTGGATGGAAGGATGAATTTATCTGCAGCGGACATTTAGATGATTTGCAGTGTGTTTACGGAAACCTAATCGGATTTATTGAATCGAATCCTTCTTGCATTACGGTATGTTCTGTTTTTGATAATGAAGAAGTAGGCTCCGGCACAAAGCAGGGTGCTTTAAGTACTTTCTTATATGACACGCTTCGACGTATCACAAACGGATTACAAAAGAGCGAAGAAGAATTTTATACGATGTTAGCAGGATCCTTTATGGTGAGTGCGGATAATGCGCATGCCCTGCATCCAAACCATCCTGAGAAAACCGATGCCGAAAACTATGTATTGATGAATAAAGGTATAGTCATCAAGGAAAACGGTAACCAGAAATACGCAACGGATGCACTCAGCAGAGCCATCTTTAAGAAAATCTGTGAAATGGCAGATGTACCGGTCCAGAGCTTTGCCAATCGAAGTGATATGGCAGGAGGATCTACACTGGGTAATTTATCTAACACCAAGGTGAGCATTCCTACTGTGGATATAGGCTTAGCACAGCTGGCAATGCATTCATCGTATGAAATGGCCGGATATAAAGATATCGAGTATCTAGCAAAGGCGATGAGCAAATTCTATTCATCCAATATACATATATATGGAAGTGATCATATTGTCATTGAGTAGGGTAAAACGCGAAAAAAAGACAATGATCTGCACATTATAAATCTTAGAAAATCTCTCTTAAATATAAGGGGAATGGATAATCTTATACGGATTTATAGATGTTATGCAATTATGTTGAAAAAACGCTAAATTGGGCTTGAACAGCCCTTTTTTTTATGGTAAAATCTTTGCGCACTGCGTGGAAGTGCGAGGTTGCTGACCCACTGAAAAGCGTTGTCATGGGTGGAGTCAGGTAATTCGCATGGAGCATGTATATCAAGAATATACGAAAGGAGTAAACCATGGCAAAAAACACTATGAGGATCCGCCTGAAGGCGTATGAGCACCGTATTTTAGACGACAGTG
>CACYBS010000359.1 GCA_902772725.1 Erysipelothrix rhusiopathiae | reverse complement strand
GGAATTTTTCAATCAACTCTTCCAATCGCTTGATATCAGCCTGCTGACGTACATAGGCATCGTGATTTTTCGCCAGATATTCTTCTTTCGCCTTAATATATTGGGAATAATTGCCGACATATCGGGTTGTTTTACCGAATTCAATTTCCACAATTTCATCGGCAACCCTGTCCAAAAACATACGGTCATGCGATACTAAAATGACCGCTGAAGGATAATGGCGGATATAACCTTCCAGCCATTCTATGGCATCGATATCCAAATGGTTGGTAGGCTCATCCAACAGTAAAACATCGGGCTTGCTTAAAAGCAGTTTGACTAAGGCAATCTGCGTCTTCTGGCCGGATGAAAACTCTTTTAAAGGTCGGTTTAGATCCTGTTCATCAAATTGAAAATGATAAAAGACCGATTTTAATTCCACATCATATTGGTATCCGTTTAAGGCTTCAAAACGCTGCTGTAAAGACGCATAGCGCTCCATTTCTTTTTCTGTCGGATTGTCTGCCATGATCATGGCCTGTTCATTTAGCTGCTTTTCCAATTCACGAACATGGTCAAAAGCCTTTAATAATTCTTCATATACAGTATGTTCTTCACTGGAAAAAGTCACCTGGGCAAGATATCCGATCTCGCATCCGGAGGCTTTGGTCAAACTTCCTTCATCCATCGTTTCCCGGCCGCATAATATTTTTAACAATGTAGTCTTACCGCAGCCATTTCGTCCGACTAAGGCAATCTTTTCACTGTCTTTTACCTGGATGGATGCCTTTGTCAAAACATCCTGGGCCCCATATGATTTTTTCGCATTACTTAGTGTTAGTTTCACCTGTCACTACCTCAATTTCATAATAATCCAGGATAGCTTCCACAATAGAATCAGCTATTGCTTCTTTGTTGGCAAGATAATAATCGATACTATCCGGATTGGCGATATTGGCATATTCAAACAGAATGGAATACATTCCATAGAAATCACTCCATTTCGCGTTTTCCTCATAACCTTCATACTGACCGGCAAAGGTAGCCTTTCCTCCGGCCTCACGAATTGGCGGATATGCATCAAAGCGGGTATTTTTCTCTTTATCGTTTTTGATAAAGCTGGCGTATAGTACACCTCGTTCTAAATCCTCGGCATTGGTTATATAAGCCATCTCTAAGCCGTTTGCGGTCATCGTTTTAGCGATACGGTTGGCTAACATTCCATCCGAATACGGCGATACCTGAATCATTGGTCGATACAGGTTCTGTGCATCCGAGTAAAGCGTCAATGAAAGGAATACCTTTCCTCTGGCCGTATATCCTCTGGATACTCGGGATACATCGCCATAATAATTAATTGCCTCATCTTCTCCACGGGTTAATTTAACCTTCAGTCCGGCAGCTTCCAGCTTTTCCTGAATCATCAATGCCAATTCATAGGAAGCCTTTCCTTCCGAGATTTTCTCATCTTCATAACCCGGATCCACACCGGTCCATTCATTGGTTTCAAAGCCGGATGGGTCGATGATCACATCATATACATCCTCCGGCTGTTTGGTATTTTTGACCGTTAGATACGCATAGTTTTTATCGCTTTTGATCCCAAAATCACTTAAAAAATCAGCTGAAGCCTGTAATGTAACTTCATTGATCAAACCGGCTCTTGCCACTGAAGTAAAGGTATCTGAGTTGATCTCCTTCTCAAAATAAAGACGTTTTTCAATAAAATGATCATATACATAAATTTCATAAACACCGGTTCTTAAAGAATGCAGAGAAACTCCTACATCAATACCGGCGGATAAGGTATACGTAATTTCTTCCTGAGTTTCGATGTTTCGAAGCAGAACCATCATTCCCTGCATGCTTCGGAAAGTCTTCGGTCCATATTTTCCCGAATAAAAGGAAAGCTCTTCCCCATAAACGGTATAATCCTTGGCTTCAAAACTGTCGGCATATTTTTCCTTTACATTTTCACGAACGGTATTGCGGTCTAATCCATCCAGATATGGATTGATAAACCCTACATGTAAAACATCTTCAAAAACCAAATAACCCAAAATCGCAGTAACAGCCAATATTGCCACACACAATATAATAAACCGGCTGTTATATTTTCTTTTCCTTCTTCTAGAATTGTTCATATTTAAAACCCTCAAGGCTGATTAGACACACCATAACAATTCTATATTACTAGAAAACTTGTCCCCTTTTCAAGAAAGAAAGGAACACCTTACGGTGTTCCCATATTAGAAGATTAAATTTCTCGGTGTTCTTGGATACGGCTGTACATCACGGATATTCTGCATACCGGTTAAGTACATCAACATTCTATCAAATCCAAGTCCGAATCCGGAATGTTTACATCCACCGAAGCGGCGAAGGTCTAAATACCATTGTAACGGTTCCTGTGGGATGTTAAGATCCTTCATTTTCTGTACTAAGACATCATAGCGCTCTTCACGCTGTGATCCACCGATCAGCTCACCTACATAAGGCACTAATAAATCGCAGGCTGCCACGGTTTTATTATCATCGTTTACACGCATATAGAAAGCTTTGATTTCTTTTGGATAATCAATTAAGAATACCGGTCCGTTCACAACTTGTTCACAGATATAGCGCTCATGCTCTGACTGCAGGTCCATACCCCAGAAAATATCCTTATTTTCAAAGCGGTCTTTAACCTTTTCCAGTTCTTCGATAGCCTCGGTATACGTCATACGCTTGAAGTCGGAATTGGCAACAGCTGTAACACGTTCGATACATCCTTTATCGATGACACGGTTAAAGAATTCCATCTCTTCTTTGGCATGCTCTAAACAATAGTTGATGCAGTATTTGATCATCTCTTCTACACAATCCATATCATCGGATAAATCCGCAAATGCCAGTTCCGGTTCAATCATCCAGAATTCGCTGGCATGACGTGTAGTATTGGAGTTTTCGGCACGGAATGTAGGTCCAAAGGTATATACATTACGATAAGTCAGCGCAAACGGTTCAACATGCAGCTGACCGGACACGGTCAATTGGGCGTGTTTGCCGAAGAAATCTTTTTCATACTTATCATCACTGCGGGTTGTAACCGTAAAACATTCACCGGCACCCTCAGCATCATTTCCGGTAATTTCCGGAGTATGAATATATACAAATCCTCTATCCTGGAAGAAAGTATGGATAGCCATACTTAATACAGAACGTAAACGGAACATCGCATAATAGGTATTGGCACGCGGACGTACATGAGGAATCTCACGCATATATTCAAAGCTGTGACGCTTCTTCTGAAGCGGATAATCATGATCGGAAGCACCCAGAACTTCAATGGATGCAGCCTGGATTTCAAATGGCTGCTTACTGTTCGGTGTTACTACCAATTTACCCTTTACTTCAATGGCAGAGCCTAAAGTGATCTTTGAAGCTTCTGTAAATCCTTCCATATCCTGTGAATATACAATCTGCACATTGGAGAAGCAGGATCCATCATTCAATTCAATAAAACCAACAGCTTTCGAATTACGATTGGTACGAACCCATCCCTGCAGTTCGATGTCCTGTCCGTCCATTTGTGAATACGTTTCTTTTAATTTTTTTACCAGCATTTTCATTCTCCTTTTCATAAAAAAAGACCATTCCATAAGGAACGATCTATTACCGCGGTACCATCCTATTTCAAATTCATGCACTCTAGGATATAACGTGTCCCCCGGAACTGTCTACTGTAATTTCTCCAGTTCAGCCAAGCAGCTGTTAACTTTCCGATATCACGGTCCTTTTGCACCATCCGGACTCTCTGATGCGCTACTTATCGGAAGCCTTCTG
>CACYBS010000358.1 GCA_902772725.1 Erysipelothrix rhusiopathiae | reverse complement strand
TATGGAAAGAAATTATTATAAAAAAGCCCTGATGATCGCCGTTCCGATCATGATTCAAAACGGCATTACCAACATTGTGAATATGCTTGACAACATCATGGTTGGAAGTATCGGAACCAATCCGATGTCCGGTGTTGCGATCGTAAATCAATTGTTGTTTATATGGAATCTGTGCATATTCGGTGGACTTTCCGGCATTGGCATCTTTACCGCTCAATTCTATGGAAAAAGGGATCATGAAGGAATACGCTATACCCTGCGCTTAATGTTTCTGTTAACCATGATTCTCTTTGCGCTTGGTATATTTGTGTTTACGGTTTTTAATGGACAGCTCATTTCGCTCTATCTTCATGAAAGCGGACAGAATGCCACCGAAACATTACATCATGCCGGACAATATATGGCATTCATGCTGGCAGGGCTGCTGCCTTTTGGCCTCACTCAAGTTTACTCTACCGTGTTACGCTCTGTCGGTGAGACAAAATTACCTATGAAAGGAAGTCTGATTGCGGTATTCTTAAACCTGTTAGGCAACTATATATTGATCTTTGGACACTTCGGTTTTCCGGCTATGGGTGTTCGAGGAGCAGCCCTGGCAACTGTGATCTCACGCTTTGCCGAACTTTTCTATGTTCTGTTTATGACCCATCGAAACACTGAAGCATTCCCATTTATTGAAAATGCATGGAGCTCTTTCTATGTGCCCGGCTCCCTTGTCAAAAGTTGTGCTGTTAAAGGAACACCGCTATTAGTCAACGAGGCACTATGGTCGGCCGGTTTGGCTTGCTTATCAGGTATTTACTCATATCGAGGGCTTGCGGTTGTGGCCGCTATGAACATATGTTCGACCCTATCGAATGTATTCAACGTCGCATTTATTGCGATGGGTAATGCCATCGGTATCATCATCGGCCAGGAACTGGGTGCCGGACTCAACCACGATGTAAAAGCCAATGCCAATCGTTTAAGCGTATTTGCGGTTGTTATTTGTCTGGTAACAGGTGGTATGATGTTTATTCTTGCTCCTTATTTTCCTGAAATATATAACACAAACAACGAAGTACGGCAGATGGCGGCATCTTTCATCCGCATCATGGCACTCATGATGCCGATCAACTCTTATGCCAATGCCTCCTACTTTATCATCCGCTCCGGTGGTAAGACATGGATTACCTTTCTGTCAGACTCTTGCTTCGGGTGGTTTATCAGCATACCGGCAGCTTACGTCCTTGTATTTTTCACAGCGCTGCCAATTGTTTTGATTTACTTCTTTGTACAGCTCTTAGAAATCCTGAAGTGTATCGTAGGTTTCATTCTTGTCCAAAAAGGTATCTGGATCAATGATATTACCGTAAACACCAACGCTTGATAAATTCAGCTATATTTTAAAAATTTATCCACCAAAAAAATCGGCTTCATAAGCCGATTTTTATTAATCCATAGCCGGTTCATCTCCCGGTTGTATACCCCAGAGATAGCGATCCAATTCACTGATGCCATCTTTTTCTTCCGGTAATAAGGCTTTAGAGAATTGTGTTTCATACAACTCCTGATAAACACCGTGTTTCTTAACCAAATCTTTATGCTGGCCGCGTTCAACGATTTCTCCATCCTTGACCACAAGAATTTCATCCGCTGCCAGAATCGTTGACAAACGATGGGCAATCAAGATACTGGTGCGGCTTTGAATGATCGGGTCAATGGCTTCCTGAATCTTCTGTTCAGAAATGGAATCCAAAGCTGAGGTTGCCTCATCAAAGATAAATATCGTTGGATTCTTCAGCAAGATACGAGCAATAGAGATTCGCTGTTTCTCACCACCGGAAAGCTTTAATCCCCTGTTTCCCACCATGGTATCCAAACCGGTTTCCTGACGTGATACAAAGTCATAGATATTGGCCTTCTTTAAGGCTTCTATCATCTCATCTTCCGTAGCATCCGGTTTAGCGTAGAGAAGATTATCCCGAATGGTTCCATTGAATAAATAAGTCTCCTGGGATACGACACCCACCTGTGAACGAAGGAAATGCAGGTCCAGTTTTCTTACATCATTTCCATCAAAGGTCACACTTCCGGAATCTACATCATATAAGCGCGGTATCAAATTGATAATGGTACTTTTACCGGAACCCGATGGTCCGACGATCGCAATACTGTGACCGGCATTGAGATCAAAACTGACATTTTTTAAGATTTTACGCTCTTTATCATAGGAGAAATCCACATTATGGAAAGAAACATTTCCCACCACTGTATCCGGAATAATCGCATCCGGTGCATTTTCAATTTCTACCGGAATATCCAGATATTCAAATAAGCGGTTAAATAAAGCCATTGAACGCATCCAGTCCACCTGAATATTTAATAAAGAATTTACCGGACCATACATTCTCGATAATAACGATACCAGAACCGTCACATCACCAACGGTGAGATTCTCATTGTATTTGATCATTAAAAGACCGCCCACAAAATATACTAACATCGGTCCGATACTGGTAAAGGTACGAAGAATCACAAAGAACCATTGACCGGCCATCCGCTCACGGATATTGAGCTTGATCATGCGGTCATTGACTTTTTCATACCGCTCATATTCATATTCTTCTTTTCCAAACAGCTTGCTGAGAAGCTGTCCGCTCACTGATAATGTCTCATTTAAGATACCGTTGATCTCATCGTTGCAGGCCTGGGATTCATTGGCAAATTTCCAGCGGGTCTTTCCTGCACGACGAGTTGGAATCGTAAATAACGGTACAACAACCATTCCCACAAGGGCCATGATCCAGTTTTTCTGAAACATCGCAACCACAGAAATGATCAAAGTGATCGTATTGGAGATAATGCTGTTGAAAGTATTGGTGAAAACACTTTGAACGCCATCGATATCACTTGTCATACGGGTGATGATATCGCCCTGATTATTGCTGGTAAAGAAGCGCTGGGACATCTTTTGAAGATGAGAGTACATCTGGTTTCGCATATCATAGGTAATATGCTGGGAAATCCATGTATTAATATAGCTTTCAGCCATCCCAATTAAGTTGGCAAAAAAGGTAACTCCAAGAGATAAAAGTATATAATACACAAGCGCATTGAGATCCTGCTTGATCAAACCTTCATCGACAATCTTACCTGTTAAGATAGTTGGTAACAGATTAAAAAAGGAACTTGCTCCGATACATAATAAAACTAAAAACAAGGACTTTTTATAAGGTTTTAAATAACTGAGAACTCTAAGTAACAGCTCCTTTGTGACTTTGGGTTGGGCAGCTTTTTCTTCCTCGGTCATATATTTACCGCCCATCTGTCCACGCGGTCCACCCATTCCTGGTCCACCAGGTCCAGGCATAGAATCACCTCCGATTATTCTGTTTCAATCATATCAAAAAAAAGAAGACAACGTCTAAGGATTTATATAAAAAATCCTCCATGGTAACTCCATGAAGGATGAACAGTACAATATTTACCGTATACAATCTAATATATTCATCGAATCCAATTCCAGAAATGCTTCTATCCAGAGTCTGGATTTGCCGGAATTATGAATGAATTTATCAATGATCTGTTGTGAATCAAAGTCGGCGCCGGATGCCTTTTCACAGAACCATGTTTGATTGTTTAATGATACCCTTGCCTGATTATCCTGAAGTGCCGGATCTTTTTTTAAGGTAATCTTTTCCATCCATTCTTTCTGAATATCTGTAATCGCAAAATCACCTTTTAACGGTTTGAAACAATAATCAGGATCCTCCAATACTCTTGAGGCAATATATGGAAGCGATACTAATCCATCATAGTTAGTCTGTGGATGCGCATTCGCTCCTAAATGCATGCACCTAGATGATACTTCAATTCTGAGCGGTGCCGGTGATTGTTTGGGAATCTCTTTCAAGCAGTCAATCATCGCAAAAGAGATAAATCCATAAGGATATGGTTTACATACCATCTCTTGGGATATGAACTTAGTTCCAAGATTCTCCAAAGCTTCTTTCCGGTTCGGATTTTTTGCGATCAAATACATTAACCCATCTTTTGATTCTAAAGCTCTTTTGTTGCAGGTAAAACCATTTTTTACAAGTCCTGCCGCTTTAAACCCATTGGATGCGGCAATAGCCGGAATATAACTGCCGGCAACAGATCCATGACTTCCCCTGCTTCCCGATGCAAAACAGGAAGCTAAAGCTAAGACATCCATCATCTGATCAACTGTGAATCCATAAAGTCGTCCGGCTGCCACAGCTGCCCCCATCGCTCCGACAACTCCGGTAGTATACCACCCACCGTATGCATCTGTATTTTTAAATAGACATACTCCAATGCGGCATAGTACTTCCATTCCTACACAAAGGGCTTTTGCGGCTTCAAGTAAAGTGACTGTCTGTTTCCTTGCCACTCCCAGAATGGCACTGGCAACCGGTCCGCAGGGATGCGTTGTCGTATCATAATGAATGTCATCATAGGCAAGAACTGCGCTGCTGAAACAATCCACTTCTACCACTTGTGATAAGCCGAGTTTCTCTGTACGCTGTAACGGTGAGAACTCTCCATTTCCGTCACTTTGATGATATTTCACCAGCAGATCTACTTCAGGGGTATGAGCACCCTGAATCAAGGCACCATAATAATTTAAAAGGGCATATCGATACTCAACGGAAGGAATAATATCCCCTGTCGCAAAGATGGCTAATTCTTTTAAGAAATCCATAATTCTATAATTTCACCGGATATATTGCCGCAAGACCGCCATCCACAAGAATCTCAACACCATTGATATAAGCAGACTCATCACTGCCTAAGAATACGGCTGTATTGGCAATATCACTCACATTTCCGACTCTGCCTGCCGGAATCAATGTAGAACGATATGCTCTTCGTTCTTCTTCCTCTTGTTCAGAACGTCCAAGTTCTTTTGTGGCTGCACCGGTAGGAATAATTCCCGGGGCAATCGCATTTACACGAATCTTTTTGGAACGAAGTTCGTTTGTCCATGTATGAATAAATGATTTCACTGCGGATTTAGCTGCGATATATAAGCTAAAATCCGGCAGACCTAAGGATGCAGTTACCGATGTATTCAATAAAATAACCGAGCCTTGAGGCATATAAGGAATGCAAGCCTGGGCTGTAAAATAAGTGCCCAGTACATTGGTGTACATCACTCGGTCAAATTCTTTCTGTGTTACATCCATCAAGGAGACATAATTTCCTACACCGGCATTCGCAAATACGATATCAATACCGCCGCGTTTTTCAACAATCTGTTTGGCAGCATTTACCATATCATCTTTATTTCCGACATCTACCGCAAAATAATCAATATTATGGCCGATCTTTTCAACTGCTTCCTGTAATACATTTTCTCTTCTGCCTGTGATATATACATAAGCACCCTGTTCCACATAAGCTTTTGCTACTTCGAATCCAATACCGGTTCCTCCACCGGTAATCAGTGCCGTTTTACCTTCTAAGCGCATAGTATCTCCTAGTAATCTGTGCTTGCAGATACTTCAGCAAACTTTTCAGCTTCTTCAATACGTGCCTTAGCAGTATCGATAACTACCTTGCAGGC
>CACYBS010000357.1 GCA_902772725.1 Erysipelothrix rhusiopathiae | reverse complement strand
TAAACTTGGCCGTAAATCCGATCATAGAAATGCTTTATTAAGAAATATGGCAACATCTTTGATTATCGCAGAACAGATTGAAACAACAGAAATGAAGGCAAAGGAATTAAGCGCTGTAATGGACAGCCTGGTAACTTTGGCAAAGCGTGGAGATCTGCATGCACGTCGTCAGGCAGCTGCCTACGTTCGTAATGTAGAAGTTGACGACAATGGAACAACCGCATTACAGAAGCTGTTCAACGAAATCGGTCCGAAATATGCAGACCGTAACGGTGGCTACACCCGCGTAGTGAAGACAAGAATTCGTCGTGGTGATGCAGCTCCAATGGCTATTGTACAATTTGTAAAATAAAAAGATTCAGGTCAACTGACCTGAATTTTTTTATGGTAAATTGGATTGAATGGCTTCGCGATAGATTTCGTACCATTCTTCACGACTTAATGTGATATCGGCTCCCTTGCACAAATCAGCCAGATGAGCCGGGTTTGCGGTACCTGCGATTGCCTGGATGCCTGCCGGATGGCGGATAATCCAAGCCGTAACTACAGCCGCCTTGGAAATATTATATTTCTGTCCGATTCTTTCTAAGCAGTCGTTGAGTCCCTGATAATCCGGATTATTTAAGAATGTTCCTTCTGCCCATGATGCCTGTAACATGGACCATGCCTGTAAGGTGATACTCTTTAAACGGCAGTATTCTAAAAGACTTCCATCGTGATCAATGCCATGAACATCATCTTTCATATTCACAAAGAAACCGTTGGATAAGATTCCTGAGTTTACCGGATTGAATTGGATCTGGTTAATGATCAATGGCTGATCGATATATTTCTGCATCATTTCAATCTGCATGGAATTTACATTGGATAAACCGAAATACTTAACCTTACCTTCATTATAAAGGGTGTTAAATGCGTCATTTACCTCTTCAAATTCCATTAGTGTATCAGGTCTATGAAGTAATAGAACATCGATATAACCGCATTGCAGACGCTCCAGAGAGGCGTTAACACTATTTAAAATATGTTCTTTAGAGAAGTCATAGTAGCTGCCTTTTTCTGTAAAGCGAATTGCACATTTTGTCTGAATGATCATTTTTTCGCGCAGTTCAGGATGTGCTTTTAATACTTCACCGAAGATAGCTTCGCTTTTTCCGCCACCGTAAATATCCGCATGATCAAAAAAGTTAATTCCGTTATCCAGTGCACTCTGAATCAATTCATATAATTGGTCTGTACTTAAACCGGCAGTTCGCATATTACCCATAATAACCTGGGAAGCTTTAAGTTTGTTTTGGATCGTAATGTACTTCATTATTGTCATCCTCCTGTTTTAAGTATAACATTGGAATTTATCGGATTATATATTTTTTTAGAAATGGTGTACAATAAGAACATGTTGATGACAATAGATTCCCTGACAAAATATATAAATGAAAAATGCATTGTTAAAAATGCATCCTTTACATTGGATGAACAGGATAAGGTTGCCTTGATCGGGGTAAACGGAACCGGTAAAAGTACCATATTAAAGATACTGGCCGGTAAGGAACCGTATGATGAAGGAACCATCCTAAGAAAGAATGGATTAAGAACGCATTATCTTGCTCAGAATCCGGTATTCCATGAAGCAACTGTTTGGAAGGAAATGGAATATGTAAATTCGCAAAACCAATTTCCGGTCGAAGAATATGAAATCAAATCCATTTTGACAAAACTCGGACTCAACGATTTTGAAATGGAAATTGAAACCATGTCCGGAGGACAGAGAAAGCGCTTAGCCCTGGCGTCTTCCTTAATGACAGAATGCGACGTATTACTGTTAGATGAGCCAACCAACCATTTGGATAACGATATGGTAGAATGGCTGGAAAATTATTTGAAATCCTTTAAAAATGCGATTCTAATGGTAACACACGACCGTTATTTTTTAGACCGTATCTGTACCAAGATTATTGAACTGGATCAGGGTGAGCTCTATGTTCATAAAGGAAATTATCAAACCTACTTAACGGATAAAGAAACGCGTCTGGAACTTGAAAGTCTTCAAAGACAGAAACATAAAAATCTCTATACCAAAGAGTTGGCGTGGGTTCGTGCCGGTGTACAGGCACGAAGTACAAAATCCAAGTCCAGACTCCAACGATTTGAAGAGCTACGTCAAGTGCGTTTTAAGGAGCAGGAAAAAAGCTTGGAATTAGTTCCATACGCAAAGCGTTTAGGTAAAAAGACAATTGAATGGAATGACATCAGTTTTGGATACGATAATTTGTTGTTTAAAGATTTTTCTTATAACCTGCTGAGAAATGACCGTATAGGTATTATCGGACCTAATGGCTGCGGTAAAACGACCTTGTTGCATGTGTTGGCCGGAGAACTTGAACCGCTCTCCGGCAGCATTTCCTTTGGGGAAACGGTATCCATCGGCTTTTTCAGACAGGGTGATGAAACAGTAGATACATCACAGCGGATGATTGACTATATCGAAGAAACAGCCCACGTGGTGCAGTTAAAAAAACAGACATTAACAGCTGCCCAGATGTTAGAGAGCTTCTTATTTGATCGAAGCACGCATTATACGACAATTGACCGCTTATCCGGCGGAGAAAGAAGACGCTTATATCTGTGTAAGGTATTGATGCAGGCACCCAATATCTTATTTCTGGATGAGCCTACTAATGACTTAGATCTTTTGACACTGGAGGTATTGGAAGATTATTTGGATGATTTCCCGGGTATCTTTATTACGGTCAGTCATGACCGCTATTTCTTAGACAGGGTAGTTGATAAGATCTTTGTGATGGAACCGGATCAAACGATATCTGAGTATCCGGGAGGATACAGCGATTATTTAATTAAATCGCAGGATCAGAAAAAAGAAGTCGTCGTTGAAAAGAAGCAGTGGAAAAAGGTTCGCAAGCCATCCTTAACTTATATGGAGAAAAAGGAACTGGAATCCTTAACAGAAATGATGGATAATCTGCAGATAGAAATTGAACGATTAGAAAAGGAAATGGGTGAAGCAGGTACTGATTTTTCCAAATTAGACGCCTTATCGAAACAAAGAGATGAAGCTGAAGAAAAAATGGAAGAAGCAACCTTAAGATGGATGGAATTGGAAGAAAAAAGAGAAGGCGAGTAATTCCAATGTCATTCAGTTAAGCCAATGCTCTTTACTGAATGCCTACTGAAATCACTCAAAGAAAGAGCGAACTTCAATTGAGATAGTTT
>CACYBS010000356.1 GCA_902772725.1 Erysipelothrix rhusiopathiae | reverse complement strand
GTATCTTTCTCAATCTGCATGCCAAGGCTTACAGACCGAATCACTAAAGTGATGATTGCCACAAAAAGGGCTATCAGACTGATTACCGAATCAACGCTCATAAAGCTCACCTCCTTTCGAAAGGAAAGAGAGGATATTGCTTCCTCTCTAAAAATAGAGAGGACACCACCACCGTTATGGTGATCCTTTGCCAAATTATTTTGGCAAATCCATTCTAGCAGACGCATATAACCAAACCATCACAGAACTAGAAATAATTAAAAAAACTTCCGAACTTACGGAAGCTTTTTTACACTTTCACGAATCATAAGCGAACACGGAAGCTCGATCCGACAGGGAATCATAGGTCCGGAGTTCATCATTAAACTTAACAACATAGCTCCATATTCTCCCATATATTGACTTGGCGTATGTACAGTTGTTAAGGCAGGGCTTAAGTACTGTACCTGTTCAATATCATCAAATCCTACTAAAGAGATATCCTCCGGTACTCTTAGTCCATGTTCATGAATGGCTTTTAAGGCACCCATCGCAATCGGATCGGAACAGGCAATCACAGCGGTGGGAAGATCGTTTCCTTCAAACAGTTTATTCATCATTTCATAACCGCTTTGCGAAGAATATTTATCAATCAAGAAATATGGATTGTACTCTATGCCGTTTTTCTTAGCGATACTGGTAAAGGCTTCGATACGATGATCATGATACACCTTGCCATCGGATAAAACTTCCTGTTCGCCTAAAAAGCCAATCTTCTTGTGGTTGTTGGCAATTAAATACTCTGTCACATCAATCATTGCCTGCTTCAAATCAAGGGAGATTGTATTATATTCAATTCTATCCGTTATCATATCTAAGAAAAGGGTATAAGCACACAAAGAGTTCAATTCCTTCATTTCAGCTTCAGAAAACTTCCCGATACAGATTAACCCCTGGATGTCTTTGATCTGTTCTAAATATTTATCATCGCTTTTAAAGATGCGGATAATCTGAACATCCTTATTGGCAAAGTATGATTCTACGCCGGTACGGATACTTAAATAATAGGGATCGCTTAATTCCTGGTCTAAGCTGTACCACTGTAAAATCGCAATTTTTTTAACTTCTTTTATTTCCTTCTGTTTCTTTTGATAGTTGAGCTCACGGACCGCCTCAAGAATTCGATCTTTGGTCGCATCCGGAAGTGATAAGGTTGGATCGTTATTAAGAAAGCGGGATACCGCAGCTGTCGATACGCCTGCTTTTTGTGCAACATCTTTTAGGGTAGCCATAAAATAGTCCTCCTAATTCTATTATAATTCAAAATATAAAATTTACCAGTATAATTTAGTAAAAACATAGATATAATTTACTAAAATATATTGACATTTTTAACTGATGTAAAATATAATCTTCTTGAAAAGAGGAACTGAAAATGAACACTATTCTAAATCAATTTATTCAATATGCTTTAAAAAATCAGATGATAAAGGAAGCTGATGTAACTTACTCTGTAAATCTATTACTGGATTTATTGAAGATCGATTCCTTTGAAGAAGAGAAGGTAGAAGATGCTTCCTTATATGATCTTTTGGATGCGATGTTAGATTATGCCGTTGAAAAAGGATTATGTGAGGATACTGTCACCGATCGAGATTTATTTGATACACGAATCATGAATACCATTATGCCGCGTCCAAGCGAAGTAGTATCCACTTTTGAATCTTTATATAAAGAAGATCCGCAAAAGGCTACGGACTGGTATTACGGGCTGTCCATTCATTCCAACTACATTCGAAAATCTCGAACCGATAAAAACATCAACTATATCTGTAACTATAAATATGGGGATATTCAAATCTCTATCAATCTATCCAAACCGGAAAAGGATCCAAAAGAAATCGCAAAGGCCAAACTAGTCAAGGCAAGCGGTTATCCAAAGTGTTTGTTGTGTAAGGAAAATGTGGGATATGCAGGACATGCCAATCATCCGGCCCGACAGAACCATAGAATTATTCCTCTACATTTGAAAAACGGTTCTTATTATCTGCAGTATTCACCATATGTTTACTATAATGAGCACTGCATTATTTTGAATGGTGAACATATTCCGATGAAGATCGACAGGGACACTTTTGAAAACTTATTCAGCTTTGTGGAACAGTTCCCGCATTACATGGCAGGCTCTAACACCGATATTCCGATTGTCGGAGGCTCTATTTTGACCCACGATCATTATCAGGGAGGAAGACATCATTTCCCGATTGAAGATGCCCGTGTGATTAAGAGCTATGAAAAAGACGGAATCAAAATTGAGATGTTGTATTGGCCGTTATCGACAATTCGTATGACATCGGATGATCCGCAGAAATTAATTGATAAAAGTGTTCATATTTTACAAAAATGGATATCCTATAGTGATGAAAGTTTAGGTATAATAAACTCAACAGGAGATGTAAGACACAATGCCATCACTCCGATTGTTCGCAAAAAGGACGGATTGTTCCAAATCGATCTTGTCTTACGAAACAACCGGACTACCGATCAATATCCGGATGGAATTTTTCATCCGCATAAAGAACATCATCATGTAAAGAAAGAAAATATTGGGTTGATCGAAGTCATGGGATTGGCAATCTTACCGGGACGCTTAAAGACAGAAATAGATCAGATTCGTCAGGTTTTAGAGGGCACTGTTCAAATTGAGGATATTCCAGCTCTTGAAAAACACACACAATGGATTGAATACCTGCGCTCTCAAAACTATCCAAAGGATCAATTAGATTCAGCTCTGAAAAAAGAATTAACAATAAAATTTGTCAAGGTTTTGGAGAACGCAGGGGTATTCAAAATGGATGAAGAAGGTATCGCTGGCTTTGACCGTTTCCTAGAGTATATGGAGAAATAATATGATTTTAACACAAGGCGATTACTTAATTTTAAAAAATGAATTTCTGGAAGTTTGGACAATTCCTCTTGGCTGCGCCATTGTAAAACTGTTGGTTAAAGATAAAAACGGGGATGTTCAGGATGTAGTGCTTGGTTACGATACCGAAGAAGAATACGCTTCCCAAGACGCTTATCTAGGTGTTGTGGTTGGAAGAGTTGCCAACCGTATCGGAAAAGGACAGTATACGATCAATGGTAAAACATATCATGTTCCAATCAATAACGGACCAAACAGCCTGCATGGCGGTATTAAAGGCTTCTCTTTTAGAAAGTTCAATTATACTATCGCCAACGATACCATCGATTATTCCTATATCTCACCGGATAAGGAAGAAGGATTCAACGGTAATGTTGAATTCCATGTCATCTATTCATTAGAAGGCAATACCTTTAAGATGCAGTATAAGGCCATCAGTGATGAGGATACCGTACTAAATATCACAAACCACAGCTACTTTAATTTATCCGGAGCTCCAAGTGATGTCACCGATCATATCTTAACGGTACATGCCTCTAAATTTGCCCATGTGGATGAAGATGGCTTAGTGGATGGTGTGATTGAAGATGTAGAAGGAACACCATTTGATTTTAGAGAACCAAAACGCGTTGCCGATCAAATTGCCCATGAAACCGAAAATGAACAGCTGCGTATCGGTAAGGGATTTGACCATCCGTTTATCTTTGACACCGAAGAAAACCAGGTTCAGCTCTACAATGAGACAACCGGTATTGAAATGAATGTTTCTACAAGCTATCCGCTGGCAACGATCTATACCGCAAATTATCTGGTAAACCTGTTAGGTAAAGATAAACATGCCATGACAAAAAGAAGCGGTATCTGCGTAGAAACACAATTTATGTCCAATGATATCAATTTAAATGAAAATTCTAAAACTATACTAAAGAAAGGAGAGGAATATAACGAATATACTTCGTTTACATTCCGTACAAAATAAACAATGAAAGCTACAACTTTAATATCGCAATTTAAACAGAATCAATTTCAGGATCTATTGGAAGACTTCTATGAAGATGCTTCCGTAGTGGAAAGCCAGAATCTTCGCTATATCAGGGCACTTGAAACCTTTATCGAACTCTATGGCGATAAGGATGTTGAAATCTACAGTGCTGCCGGAAGAAGTGAAGTATCGGGAAATCATACCGACCATCAGCACGGCCGGGTGCTTGCCGCATCGATCAATTTAGATACCATTGCGGTAGTTGCTCCCTTAGAAGGTAAGATCCGTATGCGTTCGGATGATTTTGAAATTCAGGATATTGATATTCATGATCTTGAGATGAAGGAAGAAGAAAAAGGCACTTCCGAGGCATTGATTCGCGGCGTATTAAAGGGTTTTGTAGATAATGGGTATCAAATCGGAGGATTTGAAGCTTACGCAACAAGTGATGTGATTGTAGGAGCCGGTCTTTCCAGCTCAGCCAGCTTTGAAGTCTTGATCGGTACGATTTTATCAGGTCTCTATAATGACTCCAAAGTAGATATGGTTGAAATCGCAAAGATCAGCCAATATGCAGAAAATGTATATTTCGGCAAACCGTGTGGCTTAATGGATCAATGTGCCTGTGCCGTGGGCGGTCTTATTACCATTGATTTTAAAGATGTCGCTGCTCCTATGGTGAAACATATCGATGTAGACTTCTCGTCCTTCAATACATCTCTCTGTATTACCGATACTAAGGGAAGCCATGCGGATTTAACACATGAATATGCCGCTGTTCCAAAAGAAATGAAGGATGTTGCCGCATATTTCGGTAAAGAAGTGCTGCGTGATGTAGATGAATCTCTGTTTATCCGCTCGATACCGGAACTCCGTAAAACATTAGGAGATCGTCCGGTACTTCGTGCTATGCATTTCTTTGCGGAAAATGACCGTGTTAAAGATGTGGTAGAACATTTAGAAAATCAGGATTTTGAAGGCTTTAAGCAGGGAATCCAGGATTCCGGAAATTCCAGCTTTAAATATCTTCAAAATGTATATGCATCTTCCGACCCGCAAAATCAGGCTGTTTCGATCGGACTTGCCCGCTCTGAGCAGATTTTAGGGGATAAAGGTGTATGCCGTGTTCACGGCGGCGGTTTTGCCGGAACGATTCAGGCTTTTGTCGATGATGATTATGTCGAAATCTACCGTCAGGCAATGGATGATTTATTCGGAGAAGGATCCTGTCATGTACTCAAGATTCGTAAATACGGAGGAAAGAAAGTACTGTAATGCAGAAAATTAATTTGAATTCCAATTGGAAGGTATGGAAAGATTACGATCCATTTGAACTGGTCTTCCGGGTTCCGGATGATGCCAAAGAAATTGATCTTCCTTATGATGCCATGTGGCATGAAAAACAGGATCCAAATTCATTAAACGGAAGAAATACCGGATATATTGATGCCGGTGAATATAAATTCTATAAATCTTTTGATGTAGATTCATCTTTAAAAGGACAGAAACTCTATTTGTTCTTTGAAGGAATTTACCAGGATTCTTTGATTTTTATCAATGGCTCCAAGGTCGGAGGACATGCGTTTGGATATTCTCCTTTTATGGTGGATATTACGGATTATGTCTCCTTTGATCAAACCAATGATATTTTGGTCGTAGTGAAGTGCGGTACCAGAAATTCACGCTGGTATACCGGAGCGGGTATCTATCGTGATGTATATCTGTTATGCGGTGATACCGTATTTATCAAAGAGCAGTCGATCAAAATCACAACCTGTGATTTAGATGCAGATCTGGCATCTGTGTTAGTTGAGGCAGAATTAGAAAATATTTCTGTTAACAGCAGGGATATCTTTGTGAGCATATCTTTTGATGGCCATAAGGAAAGCTATCCAATCTTTATCAAGGGATTGGAAAAGCTAAAATTCCATAAGCGTTTGACCATCCGAAATCCCAAAACATGGTGTGCAGAACATCCATATTTATATTCAGTTCAAATCGATGTTGAAGATGATCAAAAAATCTATGATACCAACATCATTTCTACCGGACTTCGTAAATTACAGATAGATAGCGTTCATGGACTTCGCGTAAACGGAAAGACGGTAAAGCTTCGCGGAGGATGTCTCCATCATGATCAAGGTATATTAGGTGCTGCAACCTATGAGGATTACGAATTCTTCCGTATTTCCAAATTAAAGGAAGCCGGCTTTAATGCCGTAAGAAGTGCTCATAACCATGCATCAAGTGCACTACTTAAGGCATGTGATACGTTAGGTATGTATGTCATGGATGAGCTTGTGGATGTATGGAATAAGTCCAAGGTCAGCTATGATTATTCACTTCGCTTTGATGAGAGCTGGAAAAAAGATATCGAGGCTCTGGTGGAAGCAGACTATAACCATCCAAGTGTTGTATTGTACTCTACCGGAAATGAGATCTTTGAGATCTGCACACCAAAGGGTATCGAAACCAGCCGCATGTTGTCGGATTATTTCCATGAACTCGACTCAACACGCTTTACGACCAATGGCATCAACGGTGCCTTTGCGGCCGGTGATGGTCTGATGAAAATTGTCGATGATATTACCGGTGGTACTGCCGATACAAAGAGCGGGGATGTCAATGTCTTTATGGGTTATATGGAAACCAGCATGCCGCTGATTGTTCAGCACGATGTGATATCTAAAATATTGGAACAGTTAGATACTACGATGGATGTTTTAGGATATAACTATATGACATCCAGATATATTCCGGATTCAAAAAAATATCCAAGTCGTGTCATGGTCGGCTCAGAGACCTACCCGAAACAAATATCCGAAAACTGGCAGACAATTATGTCGGTAGACGGGTCCATCGGTGATTTTACCTGGACTGCCTGGGATTATATGGGAGAGGTAGGCCGCCCGTATCCGCAGCTTGTATCCGAGTCCGGTGATTTATCGCTCATTGGTGTACGACGTGCTATGTCTTACTATCGTGAGCTTGTCTATGGACTGACGACAACTCCATGTATTGCCGTACAGGATCCAAAGCGTTATGGAACACCGCGTCAGTTCGGACCGTGGAAATATACGGACTGCACTTTAAACTATACGTATAAAGACACAGATGCGCCGATTTATATTGAAATTTACGGTAATGGAGATTCTGTAGAATTATTCCAAAACGGTATTTCTTTAGGTATTCATGAATGCGGACCGAAAACGGATTATGCCGCACAATATAACACGACTTACAAACCGGGAGAGCTTGTCGTTAAATCGTATAAGGATGGGCTGTTGATTGGTGAAAATAAACTTTCTACTGCCGGTGCTCCAAAAGAAATCAAGACAGAAATTCATGAAGGAAATGAACTTGTCTTTGTGGAAATTACGATCTTGGATGAAGAGGGTAATGTAGTCTTTGAACCGGTTACCTTAAAACTGGAAACAGAATATGAAATTTTAGGATTTGGCAATGAGCATTCATCGCATATTCCAAATAAAGGCTTCTGTACAGATACGACAATGTCTTATGAAGGCCATGCGCTTGCCATCTTAAAGAAAACGAATCAGGATGCATCTATTCAGGTATCAATGATCTAAGTCCCTTAGGGGGCTTTTATTTTATTTGTGTTTATATGAAATTGATTATATAATAGAAAAGCTTTACGTTAGTTAAATAATTGTTTCAGGGAGAGTAATACTTATGGAGAAGCGAAGTAGTTTTTCAGGAAAGCTTGGATATGTTATGTCAGCTGCCGGAGCTTCGGTTGGTTTGGGTAATATCTGGCGCTTTCCGTATTTGGCCGCAAAATATGGCGGCGGTATTTTTTTGTTGGTGTATATTATTTTGGCATTGACCTTTGGTTATACCATGATCATGGCTGAGACGGCCATCGGAAGAATGACAGGAAAAAGCCCGATCGGAGCCTTTAAAGCCTTCACCAATAAATCGATTTACAAAATCGGAGGCTGGCTCAATGCAATCATTCCGATTTTGATTGTTCCGTATTATTCGGCCATCGGCGGCTGGGTCATTAAATATCTTTGGGAATATATCAAAGGCAATGTAGCCGGTGCGGCAGCAGATGGATATTTTGGATCCTTTATCTCACAGACATCACCGGAGATCTACTTTTTGATTTTTGCGGCCTTAACATTAATTGTTATATATTGCGGTGTAGAAAACGGAATTGAAAAGGTATCAAAGATCTGTATGCCGATTCTGGTTGTACTTGCCATTATCATTTCTATTTATTCCTGCACAAGACCGGGCGCTGTAGAAGGTATCAAATATATGTTGATTCCTAATTTTGAAAATTTCTCAATCATGACCGTTGTGCAGGCAATGGGACAGATGTTCTATTCACTTTCTATCGCAATGGGTATTTTGATTACCTTTGGTTCTTACTTAAAGAAAGATGTAGGCATTGAAGCAGCTACCATCCAGGTAGAAATCTTTGATACCGCAATCGCCATTATGGCCGGTCTTATGATCATTCCGGCGGTATTTGCGTTCTCCGGAGGAGATCCAAATATGTTAGGAGCAGGACCATCCTTGATGTTTATCACTTTGCCTAAGGTATTTGCGAGCATGGCATTTGGTCGTGTATTTGCGATCATGTTCTTCTTTCTGGTATTGTTTGCAGCACTCACAAGCTCAATTGCGCTTGCGGAATGCGCTGTATCTACATTTACGGATGAATGGCATTTATCTCGTCAAAAGGGAACAATCGTTTTAGCTGTGATTATGGTGATCTTAGGAACTTTATCCACATTAGGCTATGGACCGCTGGATATGATCAAGATTCTTGGAATGCAGTTCTTAGATTTCTTTGACTTTATCACCAATTCGATCATGATGCCGATCTCTGCATTCTTTATCTGTATGTATACAGTATATGAAGTAACGGTAAAAAGAATTGCGGATGAGGTGGAGCTCAATGGGGAACCGTTTAAAAGAAAAAAGATCTTTAATTTCATGGTTCGCTATGTCGCACCAATCTTCGTGCTTGTGATTCTTGCGGCATCTATATTGAGCGTTTTAGGTATTATTACTGTTTAATGATTAAAGGAAAATCGCAGGGATTTTCCTTTTTTGAATTTCGATACTGTGCTATATTTATTTGGTACAAATAGGAGGAGAGTTTTGATGGACTACGCAAAAGAAGCTTTACGACTCCATAAAGAGTGGAATGGAAAACTGGAAACAGTTCCAAAAATGAAAATTGAAACAAAGGATGACTTATCGACAGCCTATACCCCTGGTGTAGCTGCTCCATGTCTGGAAATTGAAAAAGATCCGGCAATGAGTTATGTCTATACCGGAAAGGCAAATACCGTTGCGGTTATTACTGATGGTTCTGCTGTTTTAGGTTTAGGAAATATCGGACCGGCTGCCGGTATGCCGGTTATGGAAGGTAAGTGCGTATTATTTAAAGCACTGGCCGATGTCAATGCGATTCCTTTGGCATTAAATACACAGGATACAGATGAATTAGTTCAGATTATCACTGCCTTAGCACCATCATTTGGCGGCATTAACTTAGAAGATATCGCAGCCCCACGCTGTTTTGAAGTAGAACGTCGTGTCCAGGAGCAGGTAGATATTCCTATCTTCCATGATGACCAGCACGGAACAGCTGTTGTAACATGTTCTGCCCTTGTCAACGCATTAAAGTTAACCGGCAAAAAGGATGTTAACATCGTCATCAATGGTGCCGGAAGCGCCGGATGTGCCATTGCCCGTTTGATCTTAGATATGGGCTTAGGAAATGTGATTATGCTCGATTCCAAGGGTATTTTATCCAAGGACCGTCCGTTAACAGCAGGTAAAGCAGCCCTGATTGACCGTTTAAACAAAGAAGGCAAGACAGGCGGATTAAAGGAAGCTATGGAAGGTGCTGATGTGTTTGTAGGTGTCAGCAAACCACATGTCTTAACCAAGGAAATGGTTGCCTCTATGCGCAAAGATCCGATTATCTTTGCGATGGCTAACCCGACACCGGAAATTGAACCGGAAGATGCCAAAGAAGCAGGTGCTTATATTATCGGTACCGGACGTTCTGACTACCCAAACCAGATCAATAACGTATTATGCTTCCCGGGTATGTTTAAGGGCGCTTTAAAGGCAAGAGCATCTGTAATCAATGAAGCGATGAAGATTGCCGCTGTACATGCGATTGCCGATATGATTCCGGAAAACGAATTAGCACCGGACAACATTATTATCTCTGCTCTCAACAAGGATGTAGCCGATAAAGTGGCTGCAGCTGTTGAAAAGGCAGCCATCGAATCAGGAGCAGTGAGAGGATAATGTTGAATGTCGGCATTATTTGTGAAGGAGGAGGCACAAAGGCTGCCTATTCAGCCGGTGTATTAAAGTGTCTTTTAGTTCACAAAATATATGTTCCTTATTGCGTTGGAATCTCGGCAGGCAGTGAAATACTATTGCCGTATGTGTCCCGTCAAATTGACCGTCTGGAAGTAACCGGTATTGATGCTCCCTGCCAGAAAGGGGTTGTCGGACTCATTCCTAAATTTAAGGAAGGCAATTGGTTTGGCATTGAAGCGACCAATAGATTTATCGAATCTAAGGTAAAACTGGATTTAGATGCCCTTATGAAAAGTGAGACGCAGATGGATATCGGTTTATACGATATGGAAAAACATGAAGTTTTCTATTTGGATAAATCGCATGTTACCCAAAAACAGGATTTGATTGTGGCAAGCTGTGCACTACTCATCTTATGTCATCCTTATGAATTTGAAGGACGCAAGGTTATGGATGCCGGACTTATCGATATGATCAGTATTCACCAAAGTATCCGTCATGGATGTGAAAGACATATCATCATCTCTACCAAGGAAGAAGGATTTGTTCGTAAACCGGCACCGGCTTATCAGCTCAAACTGGCTGATATGTTGTATCACGATAAGGCAATCACAGAAGATTTAAGAAGACGTCATGAGCGCTACAACGAACAATGGTCAACCATTGCCAATTTGGAAAAAGAAGGCAAAGCTTTAGTGCTTCGTCCGCATAAAGATTTAGGTGTAACACGGTATACCACCGACCCTAAAAAATTGAGACCCTGGTTCCAGTTGGGCTATGATGAAACCGAAGCCAGAATTGATGAAATCAAGGCATTCTGCGGAATGGAATAAGTTTTTAAAAGAGGTGAAAACCAATGTCATTCAGTTAAGCCAATGCTCTTTACTGAATGCCTACTGAAATCACTCAAAGAAAGAGCGAACTTCAATTGAGATAGTTT
>CACYBS010000355.1 GCA_902772725.1 Erysipelothrix rhusiopathiae | reverse complement strand
GAAGTCGAACGACGGCCGAAATTCGATAAAGAAATGGCTTTAGCTTTAGAAATTCCGGTTCAATATTGGAAAAAGCTCCAAAACGGAGAAATGGTAAAAGACGGTGATACCGTATGGTATCCCGAGGATGTGACCGGTGAGCCAAGAAAAGGCTTATCCCTTGTCTATGCCACCGATACCAGACCGAGCCAACACTTAAGTGATTTAATCCGGGATGTTGATTTATTTATCGGTGAAGCCATGTATGAAGATGATACCGCCTCCGCCAGAGAAAGAAAGCACAGCACAGCCATGGAAACAGTATGGATGGCAAACCAAGCCAACGTACATGAGTTGTGGTTAACCCACTTCTCCCCTTCATTTATCAATCCCAATGAAGTAGAAAGCCGTGTTCAGGAAGTGCTCGCCAATACAACAATGGGATATAACGGTCTCAATAAGGATTTAGTTTTTACTGAAGAATGAGGAAATTATGGAAGAAACAATTATTAAACAGATAGCGGCTGAATTAAAATGTAAGCCGGTACAAATAGAACATACACTTGAATTATTAGAACAGGGCAATACCATTCCTTTCATTGCCCGCTACCGTAAGGAAGCTACCCAGGGCTTAGATGAAGAGCAGATTCGCTTTATCGAAGAGGCATACAGCTATCAGGTACATCTGCAACAAAGAAAAGAAGAAGTCATCGAAAAAATCAGTACCTTAGGATTTATTACCGATGAGATCATCGAAGCGATCAATGCCTGTGAAAAATTAAATCAGGTAGAGGAAATCTACCGTCCTTACAAGCAGAAAAAGAAGACAAGAGCATCAATCGCAATGGCCAATGGTTTAAAGCCGTTAGCTGATCTATTAATGAGCTTACCAAGACGTTTTACGGAAAAGGACGTAGAACCGTTTATCAATGAAAATGTACCGGATGTTCAAACTGCTCTTAGTCAGGCTGAAGATATTATTGCCGAACAGATTGCCAATGACTCGAAAGTACGTGACAAGATTTATGACTCTATGTTTAATTACGGTCGAATTGTCACAAAAGAAAAGAAGGATCATACCGATACCAATCATGTTTACCAGATGTATTATTATTATTCGGAAAGAATCAACTCCATTGCCAACCATCGCGTAATGGCTATGGATAGAGCGGAAAAGGAAAAGGTCATTACCGTTTCTATAGAATGTAATGAAGAGTATCTAAACCGCTGGGTGGAAAGGCGATTTATCCGCTATCCGAATTCGCCGACTGCCCAATATGTAAAGGCCGCTATTGAAGATGGATTAAAGCGCTTAGCGATTCCATCTATGGAAAGACTGATTCGGTCCAATTTAACCGAAAGAGCAGCCTTAAGTGCCACTGATGTCTTTGCGATGAATCTGGAAAAGCTTTTATTACAGCCTCCTATCAAAAACAAGCGGGTCCTTGGATTTGACCCTGCCTTTCGAACTGGCTGTAAGTTAGCTGTATTAGATGAGTCCGGTCAGATGATCCATGTGGATGTGATTTATCCGCACCCTCCAAAGGCAAGACCGGAAGAGGCAAAGAAAAAACTGATTGATCTCTGTAAAAAATATAAGATTGATATCATTGCGATCGGCAACGGCACTGCCAGCAGAGAGAGTGAAGCCTTTGTCGCAAAGACCATTAAGGAAAGCGGATTGCCTGTTGTGTTCTGTATTGTATCGGAAGCAGGAGCTTCCGTATACAGTGCTTCCAAACTTGCGATAGAAGAATTTCCGGAACTGCATGTGGAACAAAGAAGTGCTGTTTCCATCGGAAGACGTTTACAGGATCCATTATCAGAATTGATCAAAATTGATCCGCAATCCATCGGTGTCGGCCAATACCAGCACGATATCCCTACAAAACAGTTAAAGGAAAGATTAGATTTCGTTGTGGAAAAAGCGGTAAACCGCGTTGGCGTCAACATCAATACGGCCAGCCCTTCCCTGTTAAAACAGATTGCCGGTTTAAACAATACCACTGCCAACAATATTGTGAAATACCGTCAAACAAACGGTCCAATCGCATCGAGAAAAGAAATCTTAAAGATCGATAAGATCGGCGCCAAAGCTTTTGAACAGGCGGCAGGCTTCTTACGGATTGAAGATGGAAATGAACCGTTAGACCGTACAAGTATACATCCCGAATCATATCCTATTGCCGTAGATATACTAAAAGCTCTCGGGCTTTCAAAAAACGATATCGGAACACAGAAAGCGGCCAAAGCTATTAAGGAATTTGATCCATCGACCATACAGGGTGATGCATATACGATTCATGATATCCTACAGGCGCTTTCGAGCTCACTTCGTGATTATCGGGACCAATATGATGCACCGCTGCTAAGAAGTGATATCTTAACGTTAGAAGATCTTCATGAAGGAGATAAACTAGAAGGTGTTGTACGTAATGTAGTAGATTTTGGAGCATTTATCGATATTGGATTACATGAAGATGGACTTGTTCATATCTCACAGATGGCTAATTATCGTGTCCATCATCCAAGTGAAGTTGTTTCGGTCGGAGATATTGTAGAGGTAAAAGTACTTAAAATCGATACCGATAAACAGAAGGTAGCACTAACCATGAAATAGAATGCGGGATCACAAGATCCCGTTTTTCATTAATAAAGAAGGCAAAACTGCCTTCCTTAGTTTAAATCTCCTGTTTAGGAATTTCTTCCTTTAAGATATGCTCGTAAATATATCTTCCCATGCCATCTTCTGTACATGGATATTCGGTAATCACATCAGCAGCCGCTTTTGTGGCATCGCTGCCGTTTTTTAAGCAGACACCAAGTCCGGCTTCTTTCAACAATTCAATATCGTTATCCATATCTCCAAAGGCGATAATTTCATCCATTGTGATGGACATATTTTTTCCAAAGTGCTGAAGGCCGGTGCCCTTTGTCACTCTTGGATCCATAAATTCTACGATACCCGGAAAGGTGATCACCGCCGAATACTTATCACTTGGGTGAGCTGCGATATGAGCCATGACTTCCTCTTCTTTTTCTACATCATAACGGAAGATCAAATTGTTGTTGGGTTGACGAATCATATAAGACTCGTCCCCATTTAGATCAATGACCGGTGTATGGTTTCTTGCCATCGATGCCGCAACCATTTCATCAATCTTTGTCACAACCATATTATCCCCTTCATAAAACTGAGCGGGTAAATTAAGAGGTCGCATAAAATCAAGAATTTCCATAATGGTATCGCCATCTAACATATGGAAATTTTGAATTTTGGATGAAGATGGATCGAGTAACTGTCCTCCGTTGATTCCGATAAAGAAGTCAAATTGAAAAGGCAGGCCCCAATCCTTATATCGCCTTAATAAACCGGAGGAAATCGCTCTTCCTGTTGCCAAACCCAATAACACCCCTTCATTATGAAGACGAATCAAAGATTCACGGGTGATAGGCATCATGGCATCTCCTTTGGATACCAGAGTTCCATCAATATCGGCAGCTATTGCCTTAATATTCTTGAGCATGCTCGTTACTTCATCAATTTGGCTATTAACTCAGCTGTATAAGCCAAACCAAAGACATCCGTATTGAGTACCATATCATAGGTAGTTAATTCGCCCCATTCATTATCAGAACGGCCGCGCTTCCAATTCTTACGAATATTATCCTCTTCTTCAATTCCTTTAATAACAAGATTATCATCTTCAACATTTTCATAAATTACAGATGTTCTGGCCTTTACGATCTTTGCCGGAAGGTCTTGCGCATATGTCATAACACTTACACAGCTGTGTCCTTTGGCGATGATTTCTTCTTTGGCCATGCGGTCATGAATCAAACATTTACCTTTGGATAAGGCAATATCTACTGCCTCATCGAAAATCTTAGATAATTTTTGATATTCTTCATCTGCTTCCATCTCTTCTCTTGTATATAAGCGCTCACGAAGCTTTTTCTCATATACATCAACATCATCCTTAGTGATGCCGTATTGCGGTACCAGTTCCAATAAAATGGTCGCATCATAATAGGTATATCCTCCAATCTGACATGCCTTATAACCGATCATGCGTCCCATAGAACAATAACCACTGTCAAGTACAATACAGTCCGGTCCTTCAAACTGGGTGTTAAATTCCTTGATTCCGGAAGTATCTTTCATATTGCGAATATCTTCTGCCATTATTAATTCCTCTTTTCTCTACCCCATATTATATATTGTTTAAGGAAAAAAAAAAACTCACCGAAGTGAGTTTTTGATAGATTCTTATTTGCTGAGATCTTCGCCGTTGGATGCGATAACCTTCTTGTACCAGTATCCGGAATCTTTAATAAAGCGGTGCATATCGCCGGTTCCATCATCGTGTTTATCAACATAGATGAATCCATAACGCTTACGCATTTCACCGGTTCCTGCAGAAACTACATCGACGCATCCCCAAGTTGTATAGCCGATTAATTCAACGCCGTTATCAATAGCGCGTCCCATAGCTTCGATATGCGGAATATAGTAATCAATACGATAATCGTCGTGTACCTGTCCGTCTACTACCGTATCAAAGGCACCTAAGCCATTTTCAACAATCATCAAAGGAATACGATAACGGTCATAGATCATTTCTAAGGAATACTGCATTCCTGTAGGGTCAAGTGCCCATCCCCAGTCAGAATATGTTAAGTAAGGGTTACGTACACCGGCTGCATAGTTACCTGCTGCCAGATCCTTAACTTCATGAGTCGTAACATCGTTTGTCATATAGTAGGAATATGTGAACATATCCACTGTTCCTTCTTTTAAGATGGCCAGATCTTCATCGGTAATATCCAAGCCGCTGACATGATGGGTATTCCACATACGCTTAGCGAATGGAGAATATTCACCGAATACCTGTACATCACCGCAATAGAAGAAGTTATCCTGCATCTTATGCAGACAAAGTAAGATATCTGCCGGATCATCGGTATGCGGATAGTTAATAGCGCCAGACAACATACATCCGATCATGTTTTCCGGATCAATGGAATGACCTAATTTAACAGCTTTTGCGCTGGCTACAAATTGATAATGTAAATGCTGGAGACGTTTCTTATAATCTTCATCGGTGAAGGCATCGCCTAAGAATTCAGCTACACTTAATGTATTGTTGATTTCATTAAATGTCAGCCAATATTTAACTAAGCCCTTATATTCCGTAAAGATAGTTTCACAATACTTAACGAATAAATCAACGTATTTACGATCCTGCCAGTCACCGTATTTTTCAACTAAGGCAAGCGGTGTATCAAAATGATGAATTGTTACCAATGGTTCAATATTATGAGCACGTAATTCTTTGAATACATTGCGATAGAATTCAACACCCTCTGCGTTTGGCTTTTCATCTTCTCCTGTTGGATAAATACGTGACCAGGAAATGGACATACGGAACATTTTAAAGCCGATTTCAGCCATTAAAGCGATATCTTCTTTCCAGTGATGATAGAAATCCGTAGCTTCACGGTTTGGATATAAGTATCCCGGAGCTGTTGCATAGCGAACAGCACCTTTTGGAAGTGAATCATCAAACGGAATTTGATTGGTTACATGAATCTTACCTTCGGCATCTTCCCATGTAACTTTTCTTCTTTCTTTAACACTTCCGCCGGTCGTATAGTCAGTCAATGCCGGACCGCGTCCGCCTTCATTCCATCCACCTTCATGCTGGTTGGCAGCAGTTGCTCCACCCCAGAAAAAACCTTTTTTGAAACTCATAATAGTTTCTCCTTTCTGAATCTTGTTAATTAAATTATAGCGAATAATATTATTTTATTCATCCTTTAAATCTTTAATTCGTAGTTATTTATACACTCATTTTCAAAGAATTATTTCCAGAAAAAAAGAATCTCTTTACAGAGATTCAAATTAGTCGTCAAGATTGTCTAAACAGAGATTAGCCATGTTTTTGATTCCGGAAGGAATAGGTACATAAGCCTGTGGCGGAACCTGAGCAATTCTGTTTCCCATTTTATCGGCTGCTTTTTTCATTTCTTTAAACTCCATTCTTACCTGTGGAGAAATTAAATACAAATCATAATTAGCACCGGATAAGATAGTTTTCTTACCTTCAGGAACACCTACTGCCGTCATTTCGATGTCATGTCCGTTTTCCTGAAAATACTCTGTTGTCTTTTTTGCCATCATAGAACTGGACATTCCTGCTCCACAAATTAATAATACTCTTCTCATATTTGCCTCCTGATACCTGGTTAAATTTATTATATCTTATTTAAACATAATATAACATTAATACTACAGAACTATAAAGAAAAAGATCTCTCTAAAGAGATCTAATACTTTCACCATCAATGATTTGGAAAGGCAGTCTTTCATGAACAGGTGTTCTGGAATACTCCATCCTTAACAGTAAATCATCGACACCTTTTTTTGCGAGTAGACCGATATCCTGACAAATGGTAGAAATACGCGGAATTGAATAATTCACTGTCTCGATGCCATCAAATCCTATAATGGATAAATCATCGGGAACACCTAATTTTAAATCTATTGCGCTTCTTAGCACTCCTAAGGCAACCATATCTGACAGTGCAAATACAGCTGTACAATGTAATCCGTTTTCATAGGCAGTTTTAAAATTAGAATATCCATCCTGTATGGAGAAACTGCTTTGGATATACTTTTTATTCAAGTCAAACTCAATTCCCGCTTCTTTTAAAGCTTTGAGTGCACCGTTCAACCTGGCGGTTGAAGCCTGATAATATTCGTCGGTTAGAAAGCCGCCGATAATGGCAATTTCCCGGTGTCCTTTTTCCATAAGCCTTTGAATTGCCATATATCCACCCATAAAATCATCGGTACAGACAGAGGATAAATTCTCAAATCCTAAATCAGAGCCATAGGCTGCAATAAGAACCGAAGGAACGCTGATTTTTTCAAAATCGGTTCGAAAGTGATTTAAATCAGCACCCAAAAAGATCAATCCTTTAGGATGTCTTTCGTTACATTCAACAATTGCGGTTTCTACCTCATTGACAGACTCATCTAAAAATACGACATTCACTTCTTCCCCGGCATCTTTTAAATGTGACTGCACATTTTCTAATAGTTCTGTTAAAAACAGGTTATTGGTTCCTTTGACAATAACAGTAACAGCGTTAGAGCGGGAACGCTTTAAATGTCTGGCGTTGGAGTTTGGCTGATATCCAACTTCTTCAATGACTGCCTGTATTTTTTGAGCAGCCGCTTCACTGACATCTTTTTGATTGTTTATGACCCGGGATACCGTTCCAATCGAATATCCGGATAATCGAGCAATATCTTTAATCGTGACTGTCATATCATTCCTCTTCCATGACTACAAAGGATTGACCATTTACATAGAGCATATCCTGTGTCATTTTATAATCTCCTACTTCATAAATTGTCTTTAAGACCTTATTTGAAGTGTGCCATTTTTTTACCTGTTTCGAAGTATTTAGTGCAATAATCAGATGTCCTCTTTTATAAACGATAAATTGTTTATATCCGTACAGAACTTCAAAATCACCATCTGCCTGTAAATCCGAATATTCATGACGTAAAGAAATAATATCCTTCGTGACATTCCATAATGAATTTGAATCATTTTTCTGTTTTTCAACACATGGACCGTTTTGATCCACCGGAAGATATAGTTGAGATGGATCTGCTTTAGAAAAGCCCATATTCATCTCATTCTTATCCCATTGCATAGGAGTTCGAGAACCGGTTCTATGATATCCACCCTCTTTTGTTTCTACATTCAGATATCGCATACCGATTTCATCTCCATAGTACAAAAACGGAACCCCGGGCATTGTAAAGATAAAGGCATAGGCAAGCTTTAATTCCCTGTCGGATAAAGTTCGTGCCGGACGCGGTGTGTCGTGATTACAGGTAAACATGGAAATATAGCCTTTTTCTTTAGAAGCCTTATATTTAGGGAGATAATCATCCAGAAATCTTGCGATATCACCCTGACCCTCTGCTCTAAAAAAGCTGTTATCTTCTTGATGATGTTCATAATCACGAAGCAGCGTATTGTATCCGTTATGCGGATGATCCAGATAGAAATCCATATGAAATCCGGCACCCAGTATTGCCTGATAGGGGTTGGACCACTCTGCCACTAATGCTGCATCCGGATACTCTTTATCTAACATATTTCGAATATCTCTCCAAATGGCACAGGTATATGATTTATTATCATCATCATTTTTTACTAAAGAATCTGCCATATCCACACGATACCCGTCGCATCCAAGATCTAACCAGAAACGCATGATATCTTTTAAAGCCTCTTTTGTGGCAACCGCTTCTTTGGAATCAGGGGCACTCATCCAGTCTTTATCTCGGTATCCCCAGCCATAATTTAAAGCCGGCTGTGAGGCAAAGAAATTTAACATATATGCTCCCGATCTTTCCGTCATACCGCTGATATAAGGATGTCCACCTATTCCTTCAAAGGCGTGATTTGTCCAGATATAGCGTCCTGAATATTCATTGGGAGTGCTTTTTGAAGATTCTTTAAACCATGGATGCTGGTCAGAAGTGTGTCCCGGCACCAGATCGAGTAATACATGAATCGATTTTTCATGAGCTGCTTGAAATAAGCGTACCAAGTCCTCATTGGTTCCGTAACGATCAGCTACTTTCTTGTAGTCTTTGATATCATATCCGCCATCCAAAAACGGAGAATCAAAACACGGATTGATCCAAAGCGCATTGCATCCCAATTCTTTTATATAATCCAGTTTTTGAATAATGCCTTCAATATCTCCTATTCCATCTCCATTGGAATCATAAAATGATGATGGATATATTTCATAAAATACGGCATCTTTTAACCAATCCGGCATAACTACCTCCTACAACAATTGACTTAATGTTTCTATTTCATCAAATATATATTTCTGATTTTCAATAAACTCTTTTGAATAATGATCGGTATTGATATGAATTGCCTGCATTCCTACCTTATTGGCAACGGCAATATCCGTATTAAAATCATTTCCGATCATAACACTTTCATCAATGCGTAATTGATACGTATTCAATAAATAAT
>CACYBS010000354.1 GCA_902772725.1 Erysipelothrix rhusiopathiae | reverse complement strand
TTTTGGGCCTTTTATTATGACTTGATAGAGCACCATAATAAGATTACATTCAATTCCGTGCTATTATTGGTACATGCTAACGGAGTAAGACTATGACACAAAATGAAATACATGACATCGTTTTAAAACAGAGAGAATTCTTTCGCACCGGGACAACACTAGATGTTGATTATCGAATCGAACAGTTACAGAAATTAAAGAAAGCCGTGATTCAACATAAAAAATCACTTATGCACGCATTACAGGAAGACTTGGGAAAAAGTAGAGTAGAATCTTATCTTTGTGATATTGGACCTACTATTGTAGAAATCAATGAAATGCTTCACGGAATCAAGAAGTGGTCTAAACCGGAACGGCATTATTCGGGAATGATGTGCTTTCCAAGCACATCCACCAGGGTCTATAAAATGCCCTACGGTGTGACTTTAATTATCAGTCCTTTTAACTTTCCTGTTTACTTAACGTTAGGCGTACTTGCTGCATCCATCAGTGGAGGAAATACCGCTGTCATTAAAACGAGTTCTAAATCCAAAGAAAGCACTAAAGCATTAAAGAAGATGATTGAAGAAACCTTTGATGAAAAATATATAACGCTCATTGATGGAGGACATGATGTTGCCGATTATTGCTTAGAGGAAAGATTTGATAAAATCTTCTATACCGGATCTCCTAAAATCGGAAAACACGTAATGGAAAAGGCATCAAAGAATTTAACCCCTGTTGCCTTAGAATTAGGCGGAGAAACCGGAAATTGGTGTATAATTCGTAAGGATGCCAATTTAAAGGATGCCGCAAGAAAGATTGCGTTCTTTAAATTATGCAATGCCGGACAGATCTGTATTAATATCAACCAGATTGCGATTGCCGAAGAAGTAGCGGATAAGTTCTTAGAATATCTGAAAAAAGAATTTGAACGCCAAATCGGTGATCCTCTAACCAATCCGGAATATCCAAAATTAATTACAGAAGCCGCTTATGATAAATGTGCAGCATGGACAGAAAAGTATAAAGACAGGATTATCTTTGGAGGAAACGGAAATAAAGAAAACCTTCGCTTTTCTCCAACCATTCTCTATCCTGTAAATATGGATGAAGATATTGTCCAGCATGAATTATTCTGTCCTATATTACCCGTTGTTGGTTTTAAGGATGAAGATATTGATATGGTACTTGATACCATATCTAAAAGAGAACATCCATTATCGATGTATATCTTTACCAGAAACATCAAATGGGCTCGTAAAGTTATGTCTTCCATGCAGTATGGAGGAGGCTGTATCAATGAGGTATGTATTCATATGATGGTCAAAGGTGTACCGTTTAACGGAGTAGGACACTCCGGCATGGGAGCTTATCACGGTAAATGGGGCTATGATGAATTTACTCATCCACAAACCGTATTAAAAGGAAGAACAATTGGAAATTTATCTTTGCGTGAGCATCCGTATTCAGATATAAAATTAAAGTTATTAGAAATATTTGAGAGGTAGTTATGGAAGATAGAGAGAAGATTATTATACGAACCAGTGTGATCGGCATACTTGCCAATATAGCTCTTGCGGCCTTTAAAGCTATAGTCGGTCTTTTGACCCATTCCATTGCGATTGTACTTGATGCAGTCAACAACTCTACCGATGCCGGAAGCTCTTTAATTACCATTGTAGGAACCAAGTTAGCAGGAAAAGAGCCGGATAAGAAACATCCCTTTGGACATGGACGTATCGAATATATGAGTGCCATGATCATTGCGGTCATCATTCTTTATGCCGGTCTGACCTCTTTTGTTGAATCCGTAAAAAAGATTATCCATCCAAGTACACCGGAGTATACACCGGTATCACTAATCATTGTTGCGGTAGCGGTTGTTGTAAAGATTGTACTTGGACGCTATGTGAAATCCATAGGAAAAAAGGTAAACTCCGATTCTTTGATCAATTCCGGAGAAGATGCCACACTGGATGCGGTTATCTCTGCATCTACTTTAGTAGCTGCCATCATCTTTATGTTTACCAATATCTCCCTGGAGGCATGGCTTGCAGCCATTATTTCCATTGTGATCATTAAATCCGGTTATGATATGTTATGGGATACCATCTCCAAGATATTAGGAGAATCCAATGACAGCGATCTTGCCAGAGAGATTATGGCAACCGTATGCTCTTTTCCCGGTGTTCAGGGAGCCTATGATTTAGTGTTAAACAACTATGGACCGAACACATGGAATGGTTCGATTCATATTGAAGTACCGGATACCTATACGGCTGATACCATTGATGAATTGATACGAAATATCCAGGTAACTGTAGCCCGTAAACACCATGTAGTATTAACTGCCATTGGAATCTATTCCATGAATACCCATGATAAGGGTATTATCGAAGCCCGTAAAAAGGTAGAAGAAATTGCCTCAGCACATGAATATGTCAAACAGATTCATGGCTTCTATTTAATTCGTGATCGAAAGATCCTTCGAGCGGATATTGTCATCAGTTTTGATGCACCGAACCGAAGAGAAGTATGTGATGCGGTAACAGCGGATATACAGAAAGCTTTCCCGAATTATAATCTTCAAATCGCAATGGATACAGATTTCTCAGAGGACTAAAGGAAGGAGGCAGAACTATGAACAAACGGCGTCATATTTTGAAGAAAATATGTTTATGGATTGTCGGAATTGTTGTCGTAGTTGTATGTATGGCTTTTGGAATTTTAAATTATTATCCTACGATCGGAAAACTTCCATCAAAGGAAGATAAGGAACGATATGCTCAAAAAACAAATCTATATTATGATGATCAATTTCATAATATCAATGATTATTCCGTAAGAACTGATGGCAGCTCTGCCACATCGGACAGACAGAGACCTTCTGAAATGATCCAGGTCAACAAATTAACAGAGATCGAAAGAGCAGCTTCCGGTGATTTAAGAATCACATGGTTCGGTCATTCTTCTTCCTTATTACAGATGGGAGATAAAAATATCTTAATTGATCCTATATTGACAAATAGAAGCTCACCGGTTGGCTTTGCGGGACCGGAACGTTTTTCTGAAATACCGATTGAACCGGAAAATCTTCCGGATATCGATGTATTATTTATATCTCATGACCATTATGACCACCTTGACTATAAGACCATCAAAACTATCGATTCCAGAGTAAGTCATTATATTGTACCTCTTGGAATAGAAGTCATCCTGAAAGGCTGGGGAGTGAATGAAGATAAGATTACATCCTTATTCTGGTGGGAAGATATCACCATTGATGATGTGACCTATACATTAACACCGGGCATGCATTTTTCCGGAAGAAATCCACTTCATTTTAATTCCACATTATGGGGAGGCATCTTTATCAAAGATGCAGACCATTCTTTCTACTATACAGGAGATGGCGGATATACCGATTATTTCAAAGAAGTATATGAAAAATTCGGTGAAGTGGATTTAATCTTAGCGGAAGACGGTCAATACAACAAAGCCTGGGCACAAACCCATATGTTCCCGGAACAGACGGTTCAGGCCGCAAAGGATGTTCATGCCAAGTGGTTAATACCGGTCCATTGGGGTGCCTTTGTGTTATCAACCCATTCCTGGGATGACCCGGTAATAAGAGCAGTGCAGGTAGCCCAAGAATTAAATGTAAATATGGCCACACCGCGCATCGGTGAAATTGTAGACTTTAATGAGATTAGTTCTTATCAGGAACATTGGTGGGAAGAAATCGAGTAAAAGAATCAATCCCAAAGTTTTGATGTCATAGTAGAAAAAAATGCAGGGATGTTATTTTGCCGTGATTGTACCTAAAAAAGAAATCATGGTACTATACAAACAGGAAGGATCACCGATGACGGTTGTCCTCTGATAATTAACGATGAATGACCGCTAACTTTTGTCAGAAGTGTTTTGGCGGTCATTTTTCGTCTCATTCGAATCTTTCTCAATCTGCATGCCTAAGCTTACAGACCGAATC
>CACYBS010000353.1 GCA_902772725.1 Erysipelothrix rhusiopathiae | reverse complement strand
GGGCAATACATACGTAAGGCACCCATTTTTTATCTTTGAAACTTACTCCAATCGATCCATATACAGGAGCGGCAGTCATGGTGTGACCGCTCGGGAAGGAATATCCGGTAGCTTCCGTAATCGCATCACCAGCCGGATAAACACGGGCATCACGAATCCATGGGCGATATTGGCAGGCTGTTAATTTAACGGCTGCGTTGATTGTTAGAGCGGTATATAAAGACGCAAAGGTATACAGACCGCTTTCCTTACTGATACACCAGTAAATAAAGATTGGAACAAGGATCAAGTTATTTACCGCAAAGTGGGATATCCATTCCATAAATGGGGTCCAGGCATTATCGATGCTGTTTCTAAAATTCTGCAGAATCAGAAGATATTCGATATCATAATAGTTTACGTAACAAAAATAGAGTAAAACTAATATGACTGCAGTGATAATACCACCCCATATCAAATGTTTTTTATTCATTTTCTATCTCTCCATTTCTGAATGATACATTAGCACAATAAATAATTTTTCACAAATTATCGGTGATAAAAATGTTATTATTTAAAGAAGAAATAGACTTAGAAAAGAGGTTGTTTTTATGAACACAAAGACAATAGATGGAATATTTGGCTTAGCTGTGGCGGATGCTTTAGGAGTACCGGCAGAATTTAAAAGCCGAAAATCTTTAAAGGAAAATCCAATTACCGATATGGTAGGATATGGAACCCATCATCAGCCGGCAGGTACCTGGTCGGATGATACTTCCATGACCATCGCCACAATGGATTCCATTATCGATAAACAGGGAATCAACTATGATGATATGATGGAGAAATTTAGTGATTGGATGCATACCGCTAAATATACGGCAGGCGGTGTCTTTTTTGACATCGGCGGCACCACACGAAGTGCAATCCATAATTTCGCAAGAGGGAATATGGCACTTTATTGCGGGGAACCGTATGAAAGTGCCAATGGAAACGGTTCACTGATGCGTATCATTCCGGTTGTCTTGTATTGTTACTATAAAAAGCTTTCTCATAAAGATGAGGTAGAAATCATCAATAACGCTTCTTCAATTACGCATGCCCATGAAATCTCAAAGCTGGGCTGCATGATCTATGCCGACTACATCAAAGAGATTTTAAAGGGAAACTCCCTTTTACAGGCTTATGACAATCTAAAAAGCCAGCACTATTCAAGATACTATAAACCGGATACAGTTTATGTTTATCAAAGAGTATTGGATGGCTCCCTGGCAAACTTAAAAGAGGAAGATATCCATTCTTCTGGTTTTGTGGTGCATACCTTAGAAGCAGCCTTATGGTGTAACTTAACATCAAATTCCTATAAAGAAGCGGTATTAAAGGCAGTGAATCTAGGAGATGATACCGATACTGTCGCAGCTGTGGCAGGATCGATTGCCGGTATTTATTATGGGTATGAAAGTATCCCTGAATCATGGAGAAAAACACTGATCAACAGAGAATATCTAATGGATCTCTGTCAAAAATTTGATGAATATTTAGGATCGTAAGGAGAGGAAGGAATTCTTCTCCTTCTTGTTTTAAAAGATGTAAATGGGATAGAATAGGGCTATGTTGTATATCAGTATTTTTTGTCTTTTATATGGACTATTTGTGTTCAGCGCAAAATCCGGAAGTAAGTTCTACTTATTCTGGATCGGGCTTGGTATCTTTTTATTTTTGATGCAACGATATTGGGATGTGATTCCTTTTCATGGTTTTATACTCGCCATAGCGTCTATCTGTATCTTGGTTTTCTTATTTGTGGAAGGTTTGATCATTCATGCCTCTTTATCCAAGCCTTCCGACAATTTAGATGCCATTATCGTATTAGGTGCACAGGTCCATCCTTACGGACCGTGTCGGTCTTTAGCTTATCGTCTGGATGCGGCCAAAAAGTATTTGGATAAACATCCTCAGTGTATTTGCGTAGTATCGGGTGGACAGGGAGATAATGAACCGGATACCGAAGCAGCTGTAATGAAAGAGTATTTAGTTAAAAAAGGGGTAGATCCAAACCGCATCTTTGAAGAGGATAAATCTACCAGCACCTATGAGAATTTAACCTTCTCAAAGAAATTTATTAAGGAAGACGATCATGTAGGAATTGCTACATCGAACTTCCATGTCTATCGCAGTATTCTTTTGGCAAAAAAAGCCGGATATAAATATGTGGAAGGAATTTCCGCAAAATCGGCATATGAGTATCTGCTTACCAATATGGTTAGAGAATTCTTTGCCCTAATCAAAGATAAATTAGTGGGAAATATCTAGAGGTAATGAAATGTTGTTGATTGAGAAGATGAAAAAGACATCGGATTTATCCGATACCCAAAAGAAAATCATTGATTTTATGTTGGAGTATCCGGAACGATTGAAATCTATGTCTTTACAGGACATTGCCCGTGAGACCTATACAACACCGGCAGCTTTAGTACGTCTTGCCAAAAAGTTCGGATATACCGGGTTTGTGTCTTTCTGTGATGCCTATATAGAAGAAATGGAATATTTATATTCACAGACATCAACCGTCGATGCCAATTATCCGTTTTCTTCAAAAGATTCCATTCAGACCATCTGCCATAATATCGCAGTCCTTGAAAAGGAAGCCATTGAAGATACGATGTCATTATTGGACTTTGACGGACTTAAAAAGGCAGTAAAGATATTGGATGCGTGTGAAACCATTCATTTTTGCGGTATCAGCTTCAATCATCTATTAGGAGAAAGCTTTGCCAATAAAATGATGCGGATCGGCAAAAAAGTCATAGTTAATCCGCTGGAATCGGATATGTTGTACAGTAGCGCTTTGGTAGACGGCAAGGATGCGGCTATCATCGTTTCTTATACCGGCAGTATGCCTGTGATCAAAAATATGTTGAAATTGTATAAATCAAAAAAGATTCCGGTAATTGCCCTTACTTCCTTTGGACCATCGGAATTACGCCAAAATGCGGATGTGACCTTGACGATATCCACCAGAGAAAAAATGTACTCCAAGATTGCCGGCTTTAGTAATGAGACATCGATCAAATTACTGTTAGATATCTTATATTCCGGTTACTTTTCCAATCGGTATGAAAAGAATAAAGAACAGAAAAATAAATTATCTTCTATGATCGAATCATGGAAGCGGACCTCCAATGAAATCATTGATGAATAAGAAAACGAATTTCGCAAAAAGAATGAGAAATCATCTTTTTCGCGAAATCGTTTTTTTTATTCTCTCCATTGTCTTGTATTCAAATATCGTTATTTTAAAATGCAGGTAGGAGGACACAAATATGAACAAGGATTTTTTATGGGGTGGGGCAACAGCTGCCAACCAATATGAAGGTGGATAT
>CACYBS010000352.1 GCA_902772725.1 Erysipelothrix rhusiopathiae | reverse complement strand
GAGGATACGCCTCTATTATCTCATATCTTTCGCTAAACTAAATTCTGATTTCTATGGGTGAACCAGAAGTTCAAAATTCAATTAAAGAAAACTGTGTTTGATTATAGAAACACTAATAACACCCCACACCTGTTATAAAACAGCCCCAGCATAAAAATGCTGAGGCTGAGACTAATGTGTCCGATGCGTATTTAATTAATCACCTGTAAACTCCACAATTGATACGTATTACCTGAACTTTCTGTGGTCCAATACACATTGCTGCCCGCAGAAGATCCACCAGCAGTCAACACTTTTGTACTGTAATTGTGTAGTCGAATCTTGTAATACCCTGTAGATGAATCATATACCATGTCCACCATTGCATCTGTTTCATTACCAACAACCTTTCGCATATTGCAATTCCAGGGACTTCCTGACCGATAAGCGTTTAATCCAAAGTTACGATCGATAATTGACCTAAAGTATAAAGGGGTCTGGAATCCTCCGCCTGAAAGCTCTGTAAGAAGCCATTTCTGCTCATTGGATCCGCTGTCAGTCCAAAGAGTAACGTTTATCCCGTTTGACAAAGATGTCAGATTGCTGCCCCATATGTTAAGACACTTATTTGCTCCTACATTGATAACTTTATATGTCTTTGCCCAATGCGCATATAATGTAGTATTTGAGTTAGGAACTGTTGATGAGCCTGTTACCTCATACCCATCAGGAGAGGCCTGATTAAACCATCCAACAAACACGTAACCAGATCTTGTGGGCGTAGGAAGAGATCCATAAGTTGTACCAGGTACCTTGTCTACATAACTGGTACCGCAAGAAGCGCCGGGACCCGGACTAAAATATGTTCTTACTAATGTTACCCCTGATACCTGTGCGTTTCTCGAATACATTGCTGATCCAGAGTTGGGATTAACCGGAATAATTGCAACATGACTGCGATTGTTTACGCCAAAATCGTTCTTTATAATAGTTGCTCCATAATTATATAGATTATAGGTGTTGATATAGAAACTACTGCCCGGTATGGTATCCACACCTTTAATGATTGGATTTGTTCCTGCAGTGTTTATATTTATTGTAAGCGTACAAGTAGCCGCCGGGGCTTTATAAACATCATATCTTGTTGCAAGCCCTATAATACTTGTACTGCTAGTTTGTGCATAATTTTGTTCATAATTGCTATTATAATACGAATACTGATCAATACAAGAATAGGAGCTTGAATAAAACGCACTTACATGATAGTCTGCCGCATAGAACTGTGCAAGAACCGAGTTAAATGCATATCCTGCGGAAGCAAGACCGTTTTTGACCGCATCAAGACCATCACCAGCTGAACTAAGTGCATTATATATCTTCTTTATTGTTGAATGCCCACCATAGTTATTATAAATATAAATTGGAAATAGAGATGAACCATAATGCCTATCATTATTAGTCACAGCTGTTAATGATAACTCGGGGGATTGAAGAAAATTTATATATAAACCTCTTCGGTTAGTGCTACTGATATGGTTAAAATGATAAAGCGCTCCAGCCCAGGACGCAAAGGCTTCATTAAACCAACTCCAATTACTAAAGTTGTCATTATAAGTCCTAATAATGCCATGCATGTACTCATGTGCTAAAATGCTTCTGGCAGTGTTATTATCATTTGACACATCTGTTGCTGTCTGTACTGCTACTTTAATCTTACTTCCATGGGTAACCCCACTATGGATTGTTAATGCTCCAGAGCCGTTTAATCCGTCATCTGTAATATATACTTCATAGACATTCATCGTTGATGTTGAAAATGCTGCTGGATATCCTCTGTATGTTACAAAAAACGAGTATATACTATCAAATTCATTTGCTACATCCTGTGCGATACTGGATGTTACTTCATTTTGGTTGTAAAATACAAGGAATTTAAACCCTGCAGAATACACAGATGCATCATAATCAGACGCGCTAGCCATGTTTTCTAGATGAGAAATAGCTTGTGTAACTAATTGATTTCCACTACTTTTATTTTTGTATTCATTCAATATCTCATAAATACTATCTGCACATGTATCACTAGATTTTGAAACATCATCAAGAACCAACCTTGATATAGCTTCCGTGTACTCTTTTTCAGAATACCCCCCTAATTCGTAAAGAATCTTAGTCTTTTCCCATTCATCTTTATAGTGATACTCATCGGTTCCAATAATACTATTCTCAAATGATCCTCCAGTTACTGTAAATGCTCTGCTGACGAATATGGTAT
>CACYBS010000351.1 GCA_902772725.1 Erysipelothrix rhusiopathiae | reverse complement strand
TAGGGAGGTATTTATGGCCGAAACAAAACGGGGAACCGGAACGGTAGATCTATTACACGGTCCCATTTTACAGTCATTGGTTTTATTTATGATTCCGGTGATGATTTCCAATATCTTTCAGCAGTTATACAATGCGGTAGATACTGCCATCGTCGGAAATTATCTGGGTGAAAATTCATTAGCAGCCATCGGTGCCAGCGCATCTATTTTTGAAATGTTGGTGGGCTTTTCCATGAACATGGGAAATGGTTTTGCGATTGTCTGCGGAAGAAGTTTTGGTTCCGGTGATGAAGATATGATGAAACGCTCCGTAGCAGGAACTATCAAAATCGGTGTAATCAGCTGTATTGTGATGACAATCATTGCCGTTATTGGTCTTCGTCCACTTCTGGAATTGATCAATACACCGGCTTCTATATTAGAAGAATCTCTATCTTACATCATGATCATCGGCCTAGGTATTACTGTTATGTTTACCTACAATACATGTTCGGCATTACTAAGATCTATCGGTAACAGTGTAATGCCTCTTGTATTCTTGGTGATTTCATCTTTATTAAATATTGTTCTCGATATTTTATTTATCACATCTTTTGGATGGGGTGTTGTAGGTGCTGCCATCGCTACTGTAATCGCTCAGGGTGTATCCGCTGTATTATGTATTATCTACATGTTGAAAAAGACAAGGATCCTTATTCCTTCTAAGGAACATTTTAAAACCGATGTGCCTTTATATAAGGATTTAGCAGGTCAGGCATATTCTATGGCTGTTATGGGATCCATCGTATCGGTAGGTTCAATTATTTTACAGTCCGGTATCAATGGCTTAGGAACAACGATTATCGCAGGTCACGTGGCTGCCCGTAAGATTTATGCGATCGGTAACCTTCCGTTTATCTCCATGTCAGCTGCAATTTCTGCATTTATCGCTGCCAACAAGGGAGCCAACCAGGGCGACCGAATTTTAAAGGCAATGCGTTCCGCATTTATTTATGATGTGCTGATGGCAGTAGTCGTATCAGCTATTTTCTGGACAATGGCACCGACCTTTGTGGTATGGATTTCCGGTTCGAACAATCCAACGATTATCGATAACGCCAGCCGCTTCTTATATGTAGTTGCCCCATTCTATGCCGTACTGGGTGTATTGATTCAGACGCGTTTTGGCTTACAGGCAGTTGGTTCTAAGATTATGCCGTTATTCTCCAGTGTGATTGAATTTATCGGTAAGGTATTGTTCGTATATTTCCTGATTCCGGTTTTCCAATACGAAGCCGTTATCTGGTGTGAACCGATTATCTGGTGTGTAATGACCGCATATCTATTGGTGGCCTTCTATACCAATCCATATATTCGCTCTATTCGTCATCAAACAGCTTAAGAGTTGGGATAGTAATCCAACTCTTTTTAATTTCAGTGTCAAGTGCGGGCATATATAGAGAAAAGAACGAGAAACTGATAAAATTGAAACAGATAATTACCGGAGGTGTTCATGATGGAACAGGCTTTATATGATATTGAAAACGGCGTACTAAAGAAATTCAGGGGATATCAGGAAAATGCCGTAATTCCTGAAACAGTAACTGAAATCGGGGATAATGCCTTTTCAGGATGCAGGATGTTAGAAAATGTCAAGATTCCCGAATCGGTCAAAAGAATCGGGGAATCTGCCTTTTACGGATGTGATCACTTAAAAGAAGTAATCATCGAAGGCAGTATCGAAGAAATCGGCAAAGGTGCATTTTTTGCCTGTGCCGGCATACAGAATATCAAACTGCCTCAAACTGTGGAAACCATTGGCGAACAGGCTTTTTCGGGATGTGAAATGTTGGAGACGATCCAAATTCCATACGGGGTAACTGTACTTAAGAAAGGGCTGTTTGCGGGTTGTTTCAGCTTAAAACATGTAGATATCCCCGATACGGTAACTGTTTTCGAAGATGGTATCTTTTATAACTGCATACGCTTAGAAGATGTATCAATTCCAAGTGGTGTAACTAAGCTTGGAAAAAACGTATTTTATAATTGCGGAAAGCTCAAAGAACTTACTATACCTTGTGGTGTAAATCAAATTCCTGCCTATGCGTTTGGAAAATGTTCGCATTTAAAGAATATTGAAATATTAGGAACGGTAGATACAATTGATGAATATGCCTTTTTTGACTGCAGTCATTTAGAAGACATTCATATTCCTTCCTCCGTTACCAATATGGGAGACCATATTTTTTCCGGATGCACACATTTAAAAGAAATCAAAATTCCTGCCGGTGTCACTTCGATCGGAAGCTATGGCTTTGCGGATTGTATCCGGCTTGAATCCATTGACATACCTTCCAACGTTACCTATATACGGGATCATGCGTTTGCTCATTGTGTAAAGATCAAACAAATTACCATCCCTGACAGCGTCACTGAAATAGAAGAGGAAGCCTTCTTAGAATGTACCGGCCTGGAACATGTGTATCTTTCATCCCGGGTTACAGAATTACCATACGGAATCTTTTCCGGCTGTAAAGAGCTTTCAAGTATTGAGTTGTCACCTAATTTAAAAAGAATAGAAGATCATGCGTTTTCATACTGCAGAAATCTGGAAATGATTCATTTACCGGATACGGTTGAATATATCGGGGAGTCGGCTTTCTATGAATGCAGAAAGCTGGCCGATGATGAAGGTTATATTATTCAAAACGGTATTCTGTTTGGTTATATCGGACAAAAGGAGAACTTTTCCATTTCCAAGGATATCAAATGTATCTCCAAACATGCTCTGCCATTTAATAAGCTAAAAGGAAAATGGCTGGATACACTTCCGGACTATATTGACAAGCTTAGCTGGGGAGCTTTGAATGAATATGTATTATCGCAAAGAAGTATCTGGGATACACTGGACTTGAATACGCAGGCAAAAGTATACCTTACCAATCATAAATCGGATATGCCTTATCTAAGGTTTTTAAAGGATGATGATATTCAAAAGCTTGCTGATGGAATCATTCATTATCTATCTTCTCCGTGCCGGGAGCAGGTATTAGTGGAAGCAGCTAAATTTCTTGTAGAATACTATGAAGAGCTGGAAATGAAAGATATGATTTCGATTTATGGATCAATTCTTAAACAGAAGGATAATGAAAAGGCACTTTCGATTATTGAAAGTGATTCGGATTTATATAAAAAGCTTTCATCGGATGGAAACTTATGAATGATGAATTTGTGATCGAAGACGGTATTTTGAAACAATACACCGGACACGGTAATGAAGTGGTATTACCGGAAGGAATTGTTGAAATCGGTGAAAAATGTTTTAAGGAAAAGATCTTCATTCAAAGTATATCGATTCCAGATGGAGTTAAATCTATCGGTGATTCGGCATTTGAACAATGTATTGATTTAGAACATGTTCAAATACCGGATACCGTGCAGACAATAGGTAAATACGCCTTCTATGGATGTAAACATCTAAGAGAGATTACTCTTCCTTTTATTACTGAGATTTATGATTATACATTCTCGGGATGCAGAAACATAAAAAAGGTCGTCATTCCGGATACGGTGATCTCCATCGCAAAGGGAGCCTTTGAAAATTGTTATGGCTTAGAAGAGGTACAGATGTCATCCAATATCAAATATATCGATGAAAGTGCGTTTGTATCCTGCATTAGTTTAAAAAAGAAGGATTGGGTATGAAACAGGTTAGAGTAGAATCTATTTTTGATGCCTTTGATTATGTGATGGCTCATTACTACCCGTATGGATTAGAAAACTGGATCATGGAGTCGGATACCTATGTCGTGATATCGATCCAGGATACGCATACTCAGGGCTTTGGTGTTACTTTTACAGAGAACAAATACTGCAAAGGGGTATTAACTCTATATTTTGATGATATTGAAAGGGAAGTAAAAGATGCCGTGCTCTTTAATAAAGAGATGGCTGAAAAGATCATCCATTTCATACAGGATCATTTAGACGTGGATACCTTATTAGTACATTGTTATGCAGGACAATCCCGCTCAAGAGCAGTAGGCGCTTTTGCAGAAAAGCTATTGGGTAGAGATAATTCAGAATATTTTAAAGAATATCATCCAAATATGCATGTATATGATTTATTGGAAGAAGTATATTCTTTAGAATTAAATCCAAAACATGAATAATACTATTTTTTGAATCCTAAGATAATTTCTTGGGATTTTTCTTTTGAAACAAAAAATAATACATATATTTTTTGAAAAAATTTCTGTTATCAGTAGTGTAAGAACCATTTTTGAGGGGGTTAACATTTGCATAACATCAAAAAACCAAAATTTTCCTTGAAATCGGTTTCATTATGGTATATGATGACAGTCCATCCTATCAGGGTGAGGAAAAGGAGGAGCCTAAAATGGACGACAACATTGTGTTTGACTGCGGAAAAGCGATAGCTTACCGCTTTAACTACGAGGTATTGAGAAATGATATCAATACACACCTTGTTTCAATTCTTGTGGGTCACAAAACAGGAGATGGCAGAAGCTGCCGGACCGTATCTGCAAGGGAAATAAAAGGCTTTGCCTTTTGTTCACCCGCAGACATGTAATGACTCTTTTTTTAATCCTAATATTTGTTTTTTGAAAATTGAATAAACAGATCATTTAAAAAATGGTTCGCATTGATCTGGTAAATAGGAGAGAACATGAAAAATCTTATGAATAATTCTAATACGATTTCAATCGAGTGGAATCTGGATGAACATGGCTGTCTTACCGTCAAAGGAATCATACCGGATTTTGGTGGAGCATTAATGGATGAGGTCCCATGGAAGGATGAAAAAGATAATATTACATCCATTATCGTTGACCGGGGGATTGAAGAAATTGGGCGAAATGCCTTTAGAGACTGCATAAATTTGGAAAAGGTCTTCCTTCCTTCAACGCTTCAAAGAATTCATAGCTATGCCTTTAGAAACTGTTTGAAGCTTGAATCGATTGTCACTGATAAAAGCTTTCAATATGTTTATGACAAGCATGAATATGATTTAGATCAAACGATCATCTTTGGAGTAGAGGCTTTCTATAATACACCCTGGATAGAATCTAAATATCCCGATTTCTATTTTAAAGATAATCAATTATTTCTAGCTCATGCCCATTCAAAGAATTTAGTGATTCCGGAAGGGATTAAAGTCTTAAAATCGTTTTGTCTAAGCTATATGGAATTAGATTCTCTGATTCTTCCATCCACGTTGGAAGAGATTGAAGACTGTGCGTTTTTTAGAACTACTGTTAAAAAGAAAATAGTGCTGCCTAAATCCGTAAGTAAACTTGGGGATGGGGCATTGAATACCGGTTTCATGATATGGGATGAACATCCTCTTCTATTAGATCTGGTAGAAAGTGTTTCCAATGCCACAAAAGATAAATCACGATGTTATCCGGAATTATTTAAACAATACAGTATCACTGCCCAAAAATTGAAAGGTTTGGAGTATGTGAAACAAATTAAAGTGAGCCGTAAAAAGCCTCCATTAAATAAAACTTCCGTACTATTCAATAACACAGTGGATGTTAGTAAATACTTAAGGCAAAAACGTAAGGATACCTGGTTAATCAATATGATATTCAATGAAGAGTTTATCATAGAATCGATGAGTGCCTATTATTATGATTCTTACGATTGTTGGTACAGGGGATTCGGTATTGTTCCCTGCCTGGATGAAGAAGGCTTGTTGGATTGGTGGACAGATGTTGATTTTTATGAATATGAAGATGATTTTGCCCAGGAGTATGGTATTCAAGATGGTGCAACACTGTATCATAGTCATCAGTTAACATCTATTGAAAATAATTATCGGGAAGAGTGGTTTTTGGCAGATATGAATGTAATCGGTCTGGATGACTTAATGTCGGAGTTGATAACACATTGGATGCATCTGCATCCTGAATTCAGAGTGTATACAGAAGATGAGTTAAGAGAAAAGAAAGGAAAGGTTGAAAAATATGTCGGATTATCCATATTCGCGAGAAGTCGCTGATTTAGTTCAAAACTTTTTAGAAAACGATGGTTGGAATTTCTACTTTGATGAGAAAAAAGGAATATTCCGCTTTGATGTAGGGATTGAAAGCAGATTGAATGGCATCTCTTTTAATATTCACCTTGCCCTTGGAGGTATTTTGATTTTAGCGTCATCACCTGTCTCAACCAATCCGGATGATGAAATAATGATGGCTAGAATGGCAGAATATCTAACCCGTGTCAATTATGATATATCTATGGGAAACTTTGAAATGGATTATGATGATGGCGAAACCCGCTACCGTTTCTATATAGATACAGATAATGGACTTCCTTCTGATGAAGTCATCAGAGAAGGAATTATGACTGGTATCAACCTCTTTGAAAAGGTAGATGAGGGATTGCTGGGAATTGTCTTTAAGGATATGAGTGCTAAACAGGCTTATCATTGTTGGAAAGACTGTTACAGACGCCAGATTACCCGGAAGCTTCTTGAAAAAGCTGTTTCCCAGGGTGAGGACGAAGAATTCATTGAATTTTTAGAATCTTTCCTGGATGAAGAAGAACCGGATAAAAAGCCGGGAGATTTGAATTGATTGGTAAGTGAGATCTATCTTTTTAGATAGGTCTCTTTGATTTATAATATTTGTAGCAGGTAGAAGAATATGAAAAAGAAAAAGAATAATCGTAAAAAGTCAAAAGTGGCTCAAATCAAGGCAGTACGCGGTATTGAAAGACAGAATGTGATCAACAATGGCGGTATATGGATGCGCCCTAGTGCAACTATGAAAGATAAGACTAAATATGACCGCAACAATGCTCGAAAAGAAACTCGTAAGGAAATCTCGGAATATTAACGAGATTTTTTTATAAGAAAAGATCCATCGTATGATGGACCTTGACTTACTTTTCTTCTTCTCCGAAGATGACCTTAACGGTATACCCCTGCTCAGATATATCGCCGACGCTGACCAGTTTTTGAATCGATAATTTTGCCTTTTCGCATTCCTGATTCAAAACTCCGTTTTCAATGGCGGCAGCCTCCTGGATCTTTTTCTGTTCGGTGACAAATGTCGCATAATCATCCATTGTAAAGTCTTCAAAAAGACCGGTGCTTTCATCCCATACATCAAAGGATTTTGAATCGATGGTATGGGAGAGTATCTTTAATTCCGGATATTGAATGGTAATGACTTTATCTTCAATTGTGATCTTAGGATCCGAGAAATCTGTTCCAATCAACATTTCACCTTTATAGGCAACAATCAACTTACTTCCGGTTAGGGGGATTGGAAAGTTTCCTAACATCTGTCTTGGAACTTCATAGATTCCAACACCGTTGTATTTATATCTGGTAGTTACGATTTCCGAGCAATCTTCTAATCTGGTTTCTACTAAGGTAGCTGATATTTGCGGTGCTTTTTTATGTACCTGATTATATTCATAGCACGCAAAGATAACCGCTACCACGGCAATTAATGCCAGCATACCCATCAGGGTGCTCTGAAAGTTCATTCCTTTCTCTTTTTTCTTAAACATAGTATTATCTCGCTTTCGTAGTTCTTGTTAATTTAATAGTAACACAGTTTTGAAAAAGGAGATGGGGAATTGTTTAGGAATGAAATAATTCATCCTTTATTCTTGCCGTTTTGACATATGAAGTATATTTTCGATTGTTTAGAGTGATTAATACTCATCTTTTAGTAGTATTTAATAATCGTAATTAGCTATAATGAACAAGTGATGGAGGACAAATCATGACAGAAATTGAAAAGATGATCAAGGGTGAATGGTATGATGCCAACTTTGATAAAGAAATATTGAAGTTAAGATTAAATGCAGAAGAGTTGAATTATGAATTTAATATGGCTAGGCCGGGAAGTGAAGAACAGACACAAACATTAAAGAAAATATTAGGTCGTGAATTACCGGAAGGGATGGCTGTTTTAGCACCAGTTTATTTTGATTACGGAAACAGAACCACTTTTGGAACAGGATGTTTTGTGAATCATGGCTGTTATTTTATGGATGGTGGTTCTATTACAATTGGTGATAATGCCTTTATCGGACCGTTTTGCGGTTTTTATACCGCCACCCATCCTTTGCAGTATGAAAAACGCAATAAAGGTTTAGAGAAGGCGTTACCGATTAAAGTTGGTAATAATTGTTGGTTTGGCGGCAATGTGACAGTACTTCCGGGTGTTACCATTGGGGATGGCTGCGTTATTGCGGCAGGCAGTGTTGTCACAAGTGATATACCGGATAATTCGGTGGCAGCAGGCGTTCCGGCTGTTGTAAAAAAGAAAATTGAGCAGGAGTAAATGCACCTTAAAAGGTGCATTTATTTTTCCTTTTTCTGTTTTATCATTTTTTCAAGTTCATGTGCCGCCAAGCTTAAAGAGGTATTTTTTCGTTTTAATATGCATATATTTCTTTTTGGCAATTCTTTCTCCAAGTCAAGAATAACCAGATTATCCATGTCTTCTTTGTTTAAAAAATCAGTAGGAACAAATCCTATTCCTAAATCACTTTTGACCATCGGAAGTATTTGATCCGCTGTGGCAGCCTCTATATCCGTTTTATAAGTTACGCCGATCGAATTAAAATATTCTGTATAAAATGTAAAAGAACTTGTATTTTCTTCCATTCCTATGATGGAATGCTCAAATATTTGGTTATTTGAAAGCTTGGTTCCTTCTTCGATTTCATATTGTTTGGTGCAAACGGCAACTTCCTGAATAGAGCAGATGATTTCACCATTGATATCAGCAGGTAAATCAAAAGGCTCTGTCACAATCGCAAAATCAGCTAGTCCTTCTTTTAATGTCATCAATGCCTGCGGAGTGGAATGATTTGAAATTCTAATTCGGATTTCCGGGTATAACCTACGATACTCTTTCAATACCGGCAACAATACACAATGAAGAGCGATCTCACTGGCTGCGATTGTCACAACGCCGGATTTAAGTTCTTTGTCTCTTGCGATTTCCTGCTCACCGATTGTGATGTGCTCAAAGGCAACTGAAACATGCGCATATAGTTTTTCTCCTTCCGGAGTAAGCGATACGCCGCGTCTGTTCCGAATGAATAAAGAACATCCCAATTCTTCTTCCATTTTCTTCATCATTCTTGTGATATTTGGCTGGTTATTAAATAAAATTCTTGCAGCGGCTGTAAAGCTTTTATATTTCGCCACATAATAAAACACTCTGTAGTAATCGTAACTAATATTCATATTATTCCTCAGCTATATTATAATCATATATCTCAATTATATTATTGACATTTTACATATATCATATTGTGAATTATAATTCACTAGATACTAAAAAACAATAGAAAGAGAAGTGATGTTATGAATAAGGATTTAACTGTTGGAAATCCTGAAACGGTTCTATGGAAGTTTTGTATTCCATTATTTGGAAGTATCATTTTTCAACAGCTGTACAATATTGCGGACAGCCTTGTCGCCGGCAAATATATTGGTGAAAATGCACTTGCGGCTGTTGGGAACAGTTATGAAATTACTCTTATTTTCATTGCGTTTGCCTTTGGCTGTAATATGGGGTGCTCGGTAGTTGTTTCCAGACTATATGGGGCAAAAGATTATAACCGAATGAAAACAGCGGTATATACAACCTGTATTTTCAGTGCAGCGGTATGTCTTACCTTAATGTTGATCGGTATATTAGGATCGAATGCACTGCTTAACTTAATCCATACGCCGATGGAAGTATTTGCGGATTCTAAGCTATATCTTGATATCTATGTCTTAGGATTACCATTTGTGTTTTTCTATAATATTGCCACCGGAATTTTCTCTGCTTTGGGTGATTCCAAGACTCCGTTTTATTTTCTTGCGGCCTCATCTACATCCAATATTGCGGTAGATATTCTGTTTGTAAAGGCGTTTCATATGGGAGTGGCAGGTGTTGCCTGGGCAACTTTCTTATGCCAGGGTATTAGCTGTATCCTTGCGATGATTGTAGTATTTAGAAGATTGTATGATATTGGTACCAAAGAAAAGGTTCCTGTTTTTAATGTAGAATTGTTGAAACAGATTGTCAGGATTGCGATTCCAAGTACTCTCCAACAAAGTTTTATATCCTTAGGTAATATTGTGATTCAGGGAATTATAAATGGCTTTGGTGCATCGGTTATGGCAGGATATTCTGCTTCCGTCAAACTTAATAACCTGGTAATAACTTCATTCACCACACTTGGCAACGGGATATCAAATTACACCTCGCAAAATCTTGGCGCAGGAAAAATTTCACGAATCAGAGATGGTTTTAAAGCAGGAATTAAAATGGTTTGGATGCTCAGCACTCCATTATTTCTTCTCTACTTCTTTGGTGGTGAAATGTGCCTAAGATTTTTCTTGGATAACCCTACAGAACAAGCTATGCATACCGGTATGATGTTTCTTAGAATACTATCACCATTCTATTTTGTGGTATCCGCAAAGCTTGTAGCTGATGGAGTACTAAGAGGTGCCGGAATGATGAAATACTTTATGATTGCCACATTTACAGATTTGATTTTACGTGTTGTATTGGCATATGTATTCTCGCGTACCTCTCTTGGTGCAACGGGTATCTGGTGTGCATGGCCGATTGGCTGGACTGTTGCCACTATCCTTTCCATCTCATTCTATAAAAAAGAAACTTGGGCTGATCTCAGTTAATATTTCTGTAAACAAGTCAATTTGGATCTATGATCCAAATTGGCTTTTTAATTGTTTAGAACATCTTACGGGCATCCATGTCAACTCAATATACAAGTGGTGATTTTGTGGTAGATAAACAATGTTATAGGGTATTATTATCAAGGCCTGATTGAATAAAGGAATTTCTTTCAAAAATGATAGATAATTAAATGTCATTAAAATTTCCAATGATTCATATAGAATCCATGAATTTCACATGATAAAATTTGTTATAGCGGAATTAAGACTTACAGAAGATGAGGTATAGATTATGATTACAGGAGTTATTAAGAATAAAGTAGATAAAATATGGACTGATTTATGGTCAGGGGGAGTAACCAATCCGTTGACGGTAATAGAACAATTAACATATTTGATGTTTATTCGTTCTTTGGATGAAAAAGAGTTACAAAATGAAGCATTTGATGCGTTCAGCGGTGCAACCGGAGCAAGAATATTTCCGCAAAGTGAAATAGGTCAATCCATGCGATGGAGCAAATTCAAAGATAAAGATCCAAGAGATATTTTTGATATCATTTCACAAAGAGTTTTCCCTGCAATCAAAGAAATGAAAAATGGAGTATTACCGGATTTTGTGGATGGTGAATTAGTGCATTCAGAAACTAATGGTGATCAAGAGAGCACTGCTTTTGCACGCTATATGAGTGATGCCATGTTCTTAATACCGACGCCACAGATTCTTCAAAAGGTAATTACTGGGTTAGATGATCTGTATGAAAATGATATTGCGGATTTAGATATGCAGGGCGACCTGTATGAATATATGCTTGGTAAATTGTCTACAGCTGGAACCAATGGACAATTTAGAACCCCATTGCATATACGAAATATGATGGTGGAATTATTACAGCCAACACCGGATGATATAATTTGTGATCCAGCGTGTGGCACTGCCGGGTTCTTAGTTTCTGCAGCGGAATATATCCGTAAGAATTATGAAGATGTCATGACACAGGAACAATGGAATCATTTCACATCTACAATGTTTTCTGGTTTTGATATGGATCGTACAATGCTCAGAATTTCTGCAATGAATTTAATGTTACATTCCATCACAAATCCGGATGTTGACTATAAAGATAGTCTTTCCAAGCAGAATGCGATTTCCAATAAGTATACGATTTGTTTAGCTAATCCGCCTTTTAAAGGTACCATTGATGCTGAAAGTATTAATGATAACTTAAAGGCAGTGACCAATACAAAGAAGACAGAATTGTTATTCTTGGCATTGTTCTTAAGAATGTTAAAAATTGGTGGTCGTTGTGCATGTATTGTTCCGGATGGTGTGTTATTTGGAAGCAGTAAAGCACATAAGTCAATTCGTAAAGAATTAGTTGATAATCATCAATTACAGGCTGTTATTTCTATGCCTTCCGGTGTGTTTAAGCCATATGCAGGTGTTTCAACAGCAGTGTTAGTATTTACGAAAACAGGTGCCGGAGGAACCGATGATGTATGGTTCTATGATATGAAGGCAGATGGTTTTAGCTTGGATGATAAACGTTCGGAGATTAATGAAAATGATATTCCGGATATCATTCAGCGATTCAGAAATTTGAATGCAGAAAAAGATAGAAAGAGAACTGAACAGTCTTTCATGGTTCCTAAAAAGGAAATTGAAGACAACGATTATGATTTATCCATTAACAAATATAAAGAAGTAGAGTATGTACCTGTGGAATATCCTTCAACGGAAGAAATTTTAAAAGAAATCGAGGATTTAAATAAGCAGGTTGAAATTGAACTGGCTGAGCTTAGAGCTTTGTTAGGAAAGTGATTACAGATAAACAATGTATTTTCAATAGAAAGAGATTTGCATAATATAACCCGCTGACTCAAAGAAAAATTATAAAATCGACAGATTATGAAAGGATGGTTTCCTGAGTAGTAGTCTGTGATTAGAAAGGGGTATATTATGAGCAATATACAAAAATATGATGAAGCTGTGAAACAAATCAAAACAGCTATTTTACAGAGTCAGTATAATGCTGCTCGTTCAGTGAATGAGAAACAGCTAACACTTTACTATGGAATCGGTAAGTACATCTCTTTAAACTCCAGAAAGGGTTTCTGGGGTAAAGGCGCAATTGATGCCATAAGCCAGCAGTTGGAAAAAGAATTGCCGAGGCTCATAGGCTTTTCTGCCAGAAATCTTCGATATATGTGTACATTCTATAAAGAATGGGTTGTGTTTGATCCTTGTATTTCACCAAATATACGCAGTATTGGAAATTATGAAGATCTGGAACTTACAAGTTCCAAATTATCTAGAAACTTCGGTAGAGGGATTCTTTCAAATCGGCTTTACGCATCACAGGGTAATCCTTCGAAAGGTAAAGGATTATAAAGAAAGATTGTTTTACATAAAACGATGTGCTGAAAAACATTTTTCTGTTGAAACTTTAAATAATAGCATTGACTGTGATGACTACCGTCATCAAGGTAATCTTCCAAATAATTTTATTCAGACGCTTCCTGCAGCAAAGCAGGCTTTCCAAGCAATTAATTCTTTCAAGGATGAGTATCTGTTAGATTACATAAATGTGGAAGAACTGAGTGTAAGAGATAAACATGACGTTAATGAGCGTGTTGTAGAAAATGCCATCATTCATAATGTGAAAAACTTTATTCTGACCTTTGGTAAAGATTTTGCCTTCATTCGCAATCAGTATCATTTATCTGCTTTCGGAGAAGATCAGTATATCGACCTTTTGTTTTTTAACACAGGATTAAATTGTCTAGTGGCAGTGGAATTCAAAACAGGAAAGTTCAAGACTTCTTATTTGGGATAATTGCAGGGATATCTGAGCATTTTGGATGGCTTTGAACGCAAACAGCATGAAAACCCAGCGATTGGTATTATTATTTGTAAAGATATGAACAAGTCATTTGTAGACTATGTGATTCAGGATTACAACAAACCAATGGAAGTGGCAACGTATAAAACATCCAAAGATATGCCTGATGAATTACGTAAGGCATTACCGGATGTTGATGATTTAAGACGATTACTTGATTCGGAAGAGGAATGATGATATAAGCGACTACATGTATTCATATTATGGATAGTAATGAATTAAAGTAATATGGCTGCAAGGTTAACAGAGATAGAGAATTAAATAGATATAGAACTGGCATAGTTTAAAGCTATGCCAGCTAAGTAGAAAGGAGTATAACACGGATTTAAACAATTCGTGTTTGTGGGGATGATTATGAACATAAAAGAAGTCCAGTTTTCGTTTCATGCACCTTTAAATGATGGTGATTCTGAAACTCAAACATTTGGTTGTAGAGCTAATAATCCTGACATATGCAAATATGCAGATAGCCCTGGTATCTGTGCATTTGCTTCTGATGATTATATATGTAGAAAGCCATCACGTGCATGGAAAAAACAATTTTTAAAATTGAAGGAGTCAAAACATGACTCAACAGATTAGATTAGGGGATCTTGCCTCCTATATTAATGGATATGCTTTCAAGCCAAGTGATAGAGGGGATAAAGGCCTTCCAATCATAAGAATTCAAGATTTAACTGGTAATTCTTATGATTTAGGGTTTTATGATGGAGACTATCCTAAGAAAATTGAAATCAAAAATGGAGATGTATTAATTTCTTGGTCTGCAAGTCTCGGAGTATACATTTGGAATCAAGGAAAAGCATTACTTAATCAACATATATTCAAAGTGGTTTTTGATAAAGCACCAGTTAATAAGGATTATTTTGTTTTTGCTGTTAAATATAATTTAAATAAGATGGCTGGGATGACTCATGGTGCGACCATGAAACATATAGTGAAGAAGGATTTTGATAATATTCTTGTTCCATATCCGAGTTTAGATGATCAAGAGAAAATAGCTGAAATCCTTAGTAGAATTCAGAGAATGATATTGAATAAAAAATCACAAATAGAACTTCTTGATACATTAATCAAATCCCGATTTGTGGAGATGTTTAACAAAGGCGCATGTGAATTAAAACCGGTGGAGGATCTATGTACAGAAATTGTTGATTGTCCGCATACAACCCCTAAATATGAAGGTGAATTAAAAAATCCTGCAATTAGAACATCAGAAATAAAAAAAGGCTATATTTCTTGGGATTCAATGAAATACGTTTCTGATGAAGAATATCTTGAAAGAACTGCAAGGCTATGTCCTGAGAAAGGTGACATCGTTTACGCACGGGAAGGATCGTTTGGAAATGCTGCGATTCTACCTTCAGGACATAAATTCTGCTTAGGACAAAGAGTCATGTTACTTAGACCTGATTATACAAAGTGTTCATCTGAATATTTACTACATGCTTTAATATCAGATGATGTTTATCGCCAAGCAGTACGAAAAAATAATGCATCTACAGTTGCCCATGTTAATGTAAAGGATGTAAAAAAGTTTATTGTTCCTTTACCTATATTAGAAGTACAACAAGAGTTTTCTGTTTTTTTGCGTCAAGTAGACAAATCAAGAGATGCCATACAAAAATCACTTGATGAAACACAATTATTGTTTGATAGTTTAATGCAGGAATACTTTGGATAAAACCAGGATTTGGATAGTAGTTAAGAATTAATTTAGAACGCTTTATTTGTTCTGTTAGTATATTGCTATGAATCATATAGAAAGTAGGCAAAATATATGGAACAAGCAATTTACACAATAATGAATGAAATGACTAATTATCTTAACGCAGAACAATTGAAAAGACTTCAGCAAGTATTGTTATCCAATCTAATGGATAATACTCCTAAATATGAATCTGTATCCAATGATGATTATCTAAAAATGTTTTTAGATGCTAAAAAGATTGAGGGTTGTTCTGAAAGAACGCTGTTATATTACAGAACTACAATGGTACGTTTCTTTGAAATTAACCTTGATCCGGTACGTAAAATTACAACAGAATGTATTCGAAAGTACTTAGCAGATTACCAAAAGATAAATAATTGCAGTAATGCTACAGTGGACAATATTCGAAGAAATATATCTAGTTTCTTTTCGTGGATGGAAGAAGAAGATCATATTCTAAAGAGTCCAATGCATAGAATTCATAAAATCAAAACCAAGAAACAGGTCAAAGAAGTAATATCAGATGAATCAATTGAAAAACTTCGTGATAGCTGTAACTGTCCTCGTGATCTTGCAATAATTGATTTATTGTATTCTACAGGAATTCGTGTTGGTGAATTAGTAAATCTGAATAGAAATGATATTAATTTTGAAGAAAGAGAATGTGTAGTATTTGGTAAAGGTGACAAAGAGAGAAGAGTCTACTTTGATGCTAAAGCTAAGCTGCACCTACAAAATTATTTAAAATCTAGAAATGACGATAATCCTGCATTATTTGTAACCTTAGATGCTCCACATGATCGTTTAAAAATCAGTGGTGTTGAAATAAGATTAAGAGAATTAGGTCGGAAACAGTATTTGGAAAGGATTCATCCTCACAAGTTTAGAAGAACTATGGCAACCCGTGCTATTGATAAGGGAATGCCTATTGAACAAGTACAAAAGATATTGGGTCATTCTCAAATAGATACAACTATGCAATATGCGATAGTTAATCAAAGTAATGTGAAAGCATCGCATCGAAGATATATTGCCTAAGTTGATCTAACATCTATGATGGTTTGTGTTAGCATATAAATAGAATTTATTATCAGTAAGAGTTTGAAGGATATAGGAGGGGATTGTTTTGACTTATATTATTAAACATAAAGATACACCGATAATTCGGTTTGAAGTACTGGAAAATACAGCTACTCCAAGACTCCATATCCTATGGGTAACGGATGAAACACATCTCCTTCCTCTAGATATGAAGTTAGGAGATGAAGGTTTAAGTCATTGGATTAAGCATAGAACTATTCCAAAAAATAGAGCTTTTGTAGATAGTTTTCTATATAAATGTGGGCTAAGTATTAATCGTCCTATGGATATTATTTCTGTTTCAAAAGGATTGTCTTTAAATGATGTTTATTGGGTAGTAACAGATAGTTTTGAAGGAACCTTTGCAAAATACAACCTTTATGAAAATAAATTCAGTAATATTTTGGCATTAGTTGCCTTTACTGGTTATGGAACTTCACCTCGTACTTCATTGGTATCGAGTCCTGAGTTTACAACAAATGGAATGCTTCCGAAATGTTGGAGACGGATTGATGGAAAAGTATATCTATATAAAGGTGGAGTTACTGGATTTTCAAATTCAGGCTTTGAACCATATTCTGAGTTTTATGCATCTCAAATCGCTAAAGCAATGGGAGTTAATGCGGTTGAGTATCGTTTATCAAAATGGAAAGGGACCCTGTGTTCTACGTGTGAATTGTTTACTAGTTTAGATTATTCATTTGTTCCGGTAGGTAAAATCGTAACATCGGGTGGAATGCAGGCTGTAAGGGATTGTTACGAATCTCTTGGACCGGAGTTTATTGATGCTTTAAATGAAATGATTGTATTCGATGCGATAATTTGTAACACAGATAGACATTTCGGCAATTTTGGGGTACTAGTGGATAACAGCACAAATACAATTGTTAAACCGGCTCCGCTTTTTGATCATGGTAACTCATTGTTTAATTTTGTTCCAATAGATGCATTAGAATCACAAGATTCGTTTGATGAATATGTTTCAACTCGTTATCCGAGTACATACGATAATTTCATTGATGAAGCGAAAGCAGTAATGACTGATAAAAATCGTGAACAATTACGACATCTATTGACCTACAAACTAAAGAAAAATCCAAGATATAACATATCAGAAAAAAGGTATAAGTTAATCTCAAAAGAAATACAGAAAAGAGCTGGCTTGTTATTGAAGTAAAAACCTTGTAGAAGCATCTTCGTGTTTATAGGGTTAATTTTAATGAAGGTGAGACTCGGAGATTATATTCGGGAATATTGTATAAAAAATAAAAGCAATGAAGATATTCCGGTATACAGTGTTACAAACACACAAGGTTTTTGTCGAGATTATTTTGGCAAAGAAGTAGCTAGTAAAGACAAAACAACCTATAAAATTGTTCCTAAAGGATATTTTGCATATAATCCATCACGAATTAACGTAGGCTCTGTAGATTGGCAAAGATATGAAGACAGGGTTATTGTTAGTCCGTTATATAATGTCTTTTCTGTTTCAAAAGAGCTTGATCAACAGTATCTATACTATTATTTGAAAAGTGAAATTACGTTACATTTCATCAGAGCTATTGCAACAGGAAGTGTTAGAGATAATCTAAAACTTTCAATGCTGTACGAGTTTCCGATAAATTTACCCAGTTTAAAAGAGCAGCATAGGATAGTTAATATTCTTGATAGAATAAAAAGGATTATTACACTCCGCCACCGAGAATTAGATGAATTAGACATGTTAATCAAATCCCGATTTATAGAGATGTTTTCCGAAGCGAATTATCCGAAATTAAAACTTAGCGAAGTGTGTGACAAAATAACTGATGGAACTCATAAGACTCCACATTACCTAAATGAAGGAATAACATTTATTTCTGCAAAAAACATTGTCAATGGGGAATTAAATTTTTCTGATGTAAAGTATATATCGGATAAAGAGTACTCCGAAATACAGAAAAGATGCCAAACTGAAAAGTTTGACATATTACTAGCTAAAAGTGGCACCTTGGGGACTCCGGCTATTGTGAGAACAGATAAGAAACTTGGCTTATTCGAAAGCTTAGCTGTAATTAAATATGACAGGAAGAGAATGCTTCCAGAGTTTTTATGTCAGCAGTTGAGGTCAGATTCTATCCAAAAACAATTTAAAGAAGGCACGAAAGGTGTAGCGGTTAAGCATTTACATCTTGGGGTGATTGCTGCAACGACTGTTATAGTACCACCCATGAGTGTTCAGAAAGAATTTGCTGAATTTGCCAAACAAATCAACAAATCAAGATAATACCCGAGTTTATCAAGTCTACAAACCAGGATATTACGATATATAAATATCATAAATTATTATTATCATACTACTTATGAAAAGGAGGAGACGTATGTCTAATTTTGGATATCTAGAAAACAACAGGCAATTTGAAATGTTTTCAAAAGCATGTATAGAAGCAGAAAAAATATATGCCACGTCTCCAAGTATGTGTGCAATAGGATGTCGGAAGGCATTAGAACTAGCTGTTAAATGGGTATATGCTGCAGATTCTAATATGGAAATGCCATATCGGGATAATTTATCTTCGTTAATTTATGAAGAGTCTTTTCGTTATGAATTAGATCCCAATACATGGAATAAGCTTAGAATTATTGTTCAAACAGGAAACCGTGCTGTACATACAGAACAAGCTGTATCTAAAGGAGTTGCTGTATGCTGTTTAAAGGCTTTATTTGAGTTTATTCAATGGATTGAATATTGTTATGGGGATGAATACGAGCAGCGTACCTTTGATATTCACGCTATTCCTGATAAGGAGGTCATCATTGATGAAAAGAAAATCCGGGAACAGGAAGGATTAATTGATCAAAAGGATGCCGAAATTCAAGAGCTTCAAAGAAAACTTCAAGAAATGTCTGCTCAATTAACAGCGGAAAAAGAAGCGCATATACAGAACCGTACATTTGTTGCGGATGATCTTTCTGAATTTAAAACCCGTAAAATCTTTATTGACACGGATTTAGAGGATATGGGATGGGCATTAGAAGGTGTAAATGCTGATGTTACCTTTGAATATGAAGTCGATAACATGGGTGGAGTACTTGGAAGAAAAGGATATTGTGATTATGTTCTTTTTGGTAAAGATGGTCTTCCTTTGGCTGTTATTGAAGCTAAAAAGGCATCAAAAGATCCAAATGTTGGACGTCAACAGGCAGTATTATATGCAGATTGCCTAGAAAGAAAATTTGGCAGAAGACCGATGATGTTTACCACCAATGGCTTTGAAACTTATTTTTGGGATGATTTGACATCCCCACAAAGAAAAGTGAGTCAGATTTTCAGTAAAGACGATCTTCAAAAACTAATGAATCGGCGGCAGGAAAAGAAAAACCTATACTCTATTCAAATTGATGATAAAATCACGGACCGTTATTACCAGAAAGAAGCTATTCGTGCCGTATGTGACAATATCTCAAAAGGTGGAAGAAAGAATCTTTTGGTCATGGCTACAGGTACGGGTAAAACCCGTACTGCATCCAGCTTAACCGATGTTTTAAGTCGTGCCGGATATGTTACTAATGTTCTTTTCCTTGCGGATAGAACAGCTCTTGTTGCCCAGGCTAAGGATGATTTTAAAAACTATTTACCGGATATGTCTTTATGTAATTTATGTTCAAATAAGGACGATTTAAACGCTAGAATTGTATTTTCAACATATCCGACAATGTTAAATGCGATTGATAATTCACGAAATGATGATGGATTTCCGATGTTTACACCGGCACATTTTGATTTGATTATCATCGATGAAAGCCATCGAAGTATCTTCCATAAATATAAGACAATCTTTGATTATTTTGATGCGATATTGGTGGGATTAACCGCGACACCACGCACGGATGTTGATAAAAATACATACTCATTCTTTGACTTAGAAGTCAATGTCCCAACCTATGCGTATGATTATGAAACGGCAGTCTATGAAGATCATGTATTAGTTCCATATTATACATATGAAACCAAGATGAAGTTTCTGGAAGAAGGCATCACATACGATGACCTGGATGAAAAGGATAGGCAGAAATATGAAGATGATTTTGCGGAAGATGATTATATTCCGGATTTCATTCCATCAAGTAAGCTGAATAAGTTTGTGTTTAATGCGGACACCGTTGATATTGTATTACAGGATCTAATGGAAAGAGGTATTAAAACAGAAGGCGGAGACCGTATTGGTAAGTCTATTATTTTTGCTCAAAACAAGAAACATGCTGAGTTTATTGTGGAGCGGTTTAATAAACTTTATCCTCAATATCACGGGAAATGGGCAAGCCGTGTAGTATGTGAGGACAGCTATGCCCAGACAATCATTGATGATTTTAAGAAACCTGCAAGCCCTCCATATATTGTAGTATCTGTAGATATGATGGATACCGGTATTGATGTTCCAGAATGTGTCAATTTAGTTTTCTTTAAAAAAGTTCGGTCTAAGACAAAATTCTGGCAAATGATTGGACGGGGAACCCGGTTATGTAAAGGCCTTCAGTGCATCGATGAAATAGATGGTACTTATATTGATAAACGGCGGTTTATCATCTTTGATTATTGTTCTAATTTTGAATTTTTCAGAGAGACACCGAATGGATATGAAGGAACCAAAGTCAAATCATTAACAGAGTCCATTTTTGAAAAAAAGATTCGGCTGGCAATGGTTTTGCAGGACAGCGCTTTTGTGGAGGATAAATTCCAAAAATGGCGAAATGAAATCATCACGGAGTGTTATTCACAGGTGAATAAACTGGATGATGCATTAATCGCTGTACGTCTAAATCGTCAATATGTTCAAAAATATAAAAACGAGGATGCTTTTACAGTATTGAATGATATTGATAAAGAAGAGCTTACAAATTATATCGCACCATTAGTATATGACCCTGAACAGGATGAAGCCGCAAAACGTTTTGATAACTTGATGTATGGCTTAATGTTGGCAGATATGGAACAGTTACCGAGCTTTTCAATAGCTAAGAAGCAGTTATGTAATATATCCAGTCAATTAGAAAGAAAGATTACCGTTCCTCAAATTAAGGCAAGATTACCTTTGATCAAAGAGGTGCAGAGCGATGCTTTCTGGAATGCTAACGATTTATTGGCCATTGAAAATGTCCGTAAAGAATTACGATATCTAATTCGCTTTTTATGGAACGATACGGAACCGGAAAAAATTATAAAAACAGATTTGAAAGATATCATCCTGGAAGAAAGGGAAGGAGATATACTTACCCCTGCTTATGAATTTGAAGATTATAAAGAAAAGGTCAATAAATATATCAGCCAGCATAGTGATGATTTAGTGATCCATAAATTGAAACATAATATTCCGCTTACTTCTTCCGATTATGAAGAACTAGACCGCATTTTTACTAATGAACTGGGTACTAAAGAAGATTATCAAAGAGAATATGGAGAAACTCCATTTGGTTTATTGATTCGGAAGATTTCAAAGTTGGATCATAGTGCTGCCATGGAGGCTTTTTCAGAGTTTATTAATGATCAGGGATTGAATCAGCGTCAGATTGTGTTTATTAATAAGGTTATCAATTATGTTGAGTTGAACGGTTATATTGATAATATAACAGAACTTCAAAAACCTCCATTTGATAAGCCGGTAAACTTCATTCGATTGTTTGATCCGGAAACTCGAACAAAACTGGTCAACACAATTAATTCTATTAAAAAGAATGCGATGATTTGATGTCACCGCATTCGATTTGCCGGAGGATAATAATGAAAAATCATAAACGCGTCAATGGACAGCTGCTTCAAACCAATAAGACTTTTCGGCAGTTAAAACAGAAACAGAAGATAAAAATCAATGACTGGATGTTTGAAGCTTACCATAATCAATATCTTATAACCGGAAGATATCCCGGACCCAAAGAAGATTATAAGATTGTCACAAATGTTCTTGAGAAAATAGAAGAAGCTAAAATATGGATTCCGGATTATGAAATTGAAGAACGGTATGAAAAAGTTAAGTTGAAACTTAAAAAGCGTTTGAATGGAGAAATCATTCGTGAACAAACAAGTAAATTGTACCTTGAGATGCTTCCTTTTGCGTTTTCAGTCTGTAAAGTAGAGAACTATTCCTTTGTTGATTTAGAAAATCCGTATTGTTTTATTGGCATAACAGAAGATCAAAGATCAATAATATGTCCGGATACAATGGTTCCAAAAAACACTGTTTCCAGAAGTGATGGATGGAAAGCGATTCGTATCCATGTTGATAAATCACCCTATCGCGTAAATGTTGCCGCAAGGATATCCGATGTTTTCATGAAAAGAGATATACAGTTCTTATTTATATCTACATTCGACTATGATTTTGTGTTTGTAAGGGCAGCAACAGCTGATAAAACAATAGAAGTATTGAAGAATTCAAGCTTCCGGTTTGATACAAAGTAAAGAAGGATTGTTCCTTAAACTGGAAACAATCCTTTTTTATTATGCATCCTCTTTTTTCAATAGCGGTTCTACTTTCTTTGGACGTAACAGGAATATGCTGGTAAGTATATATACCACATTCCAGAAAAGAGCTCCTATAAAGTTTGCAGAATAGTTGTTTAACAGAGCACTTAAATCAGTTCCTGCCAGAATACCGGAACCAATCATTACAACCATATCAAATACGCCGTGTAAAATGATGAGTAACCAAATATTTTTGTGACTTCTAAAATATATAGCTCCAAGGAATACAGCCATTCCCATGGTTCCAAAAGCCTGAACAGCAGCTGATGCGATATCACCACCCGGACGTAAGGCATTGGTTAAATGGGATGCTCCAAATATGATTGCTGAACATATAAGTGCACACCATACATGTCCTAAACTGTCTTCTCCAAAATAATCATGGAAGGAATTTTGAACTAAGCCTCGATAGATGACTTCTTCACAGAATCCAATCAGGAAACAGAAGGCAATAAATAGAAGAACTTCAACAAGAGATGCAGTTGTGTTCAACAGCATCCCCAGCGAAAAAAAGCCTTGAAACGCTATAACTCCATAGAGAAGTCCGGCTGACGAAAGGCCACTTTTTAAAAATCTTTTATCTGCTTTAAAAATCCTCGTTTTCTTTAAGAGAATCACACTCATTAAAGCCATAATCGCAAAACACAACTCCGCTAAAAAGTTTTTGAAAAATCGATTGGTAACGAAATTATCAATAACAGCTCCCGCAATTCTATAAACTACAAGTGAGACAATCATGGCTGCCACTGCCAATAGAATACCTTTTAATTTTTGTTTCTTATCCATACAATAAAACTCCTTATCTTCAGTTTAAACGATGTCAATATTAATCCAAAACACTAAGTAATAAAACTTTTCAATACATGGTTATAAGAGTGTATTATTTTTCGATAAATCTGTTTTATGCTAGAATTATTTCATTGTTGAAAGGGAAGACTATGAATAAACAGGAAGTATATGATTATTTAAATACGCATCATATCGAGTATGAAATAACCGAGCATGAAGCTGTTTATAATATGAAGGAATTGGATGCCATTGATTTACCGTATCCTGAATTTGATGCCAAGAATCTCTTTGTTCGAGACGATAAGAAACGCAATTATTATCTGATCACTGTAAAAGGCGATAAGCGGGTTGATTTAAAAGAATTCCGTAAACAGAATGGATTGAGAGCCCTGTCCTTCTGTTCTGCGGATGATTTGTTGCAGATATTGGGACTTGAGCCCGGTTCTGTCACACCGTTAGGTTTGTTGAATGATCATGAGCATAAAGTTACCTTGTTTTTGGATTCTGCCTTTGAAGATGAAATCATTGGCGTACATCCAAATGATAATACGGCAACGGTATGGTTAAAATCGAAGGATTTAATTGGGATTATCGAAGCGCACGGCAATATTGTGAAAGTGGTAAGTCTATGAGTATTTCAAAAAAAGATATCAGTGAAGCATTTAAGACTTCGCTGCCGATTATGGTAACCTTTGTGGTGTTAAGCATCGGATATGGAATCCTCATGGAGAAACATGGCTTCGGTCCGTTCTGGTCCTTTATTTCCGGTTTAATTATCTTTAGCGGTACTGCCCAATTTGTCAGTGTATCTTTTTTAACGGGAAGTTCACTTTTGATGGCAGCTATTACGGCATTCATGGTGTCGGCAAGGCATATTTTCTTCAGTATTTCCATGATCGGACGCTATCGAAATGAAGGCAAAAGAAAATGGTATCTGTTTTATGCCTTATGCGATGAAACCTATGCCATGTTATCAAAGGATGAAATGCCGGAAGGTGTAAATCTCAGTAATTATCGATTACTGGTGACTTTATTTGATCAAAGCTCCTGGCTGCTTGGTTCCTTTTTAGGCGGCTGGATCGGATCTTTACTCACCTTTGATTCAACCGGTATAGATTTTGCGATGACCGCTTTATTTACAACCGTATTTATTGAACAGTGGATCAATTCAAAAAGCCATATACCGGCAATACTCGGACTTGGGGCAACACTTATATGCCGTATTCTATTTGGACCGAATTTATTTTTAATTCCTGCGATGATCATAATTGTGATAACTTTAATCGTGATGCGAAAGAAAATCGAGGAAAAAGATGATGATTGATTATTCCCATGCCTTTATTGTGATTCTTGTGATGGGTCTTGTTACCATGGCTACCCGCTTACTTCCGGTAATGGTCTTTGACCGAAACAAAGTCCCGGATATCATACTGTATCTTGGCAATGTCGTACCTTATACGGCAATGGGACTTTTAATTGTGTACTGCTTAAAAGATGTGTCTCCTTTATCCGGAAACCATATGATTCCGGAGATTATAGCGCTGGCAGTTGTATCGCTATCCTATCTCTGGAAGCGCAATACAATATTTAGCGTACTGATTGGTACCATCCTTTACATGGTTTTAGTTCAGGTTGTGTTTTAGAAGAAGTCGTATGTTCGGCTTCTTTTCATTTGGTTTGTTTGGGTTATAATAAAGATAACAGGTTACATAAATGGAGTTTTAAATTATGGAAAAATGGTATGCGAAGCGAAGAGCTTCAGAACTTTTAGAAATCGACAAGAGCAGAATCTTAGTCTTTGATACCGATACGACAGGACTTACACCGGGAACGGATGATATCGTCCAAATTACTTTTTTAGATGGTACCGGAAAAATCTTATTATCTTCCTTAATCCATCCAACCAGAAAGAAAAGCTGGGCAAAATCGGAACAATACCATCATATTTCACCGGAAGATGTTGAAAAGGCTCCGACGATGAAAGATCTTTACGATGAAATCCAGGCGCTTTTTACCAATGCGTTATTGGTGGTAAGCTATGATCTGGATTTTGATATCCGATTTGTCGAAGCGGATGGTTTTATTGTAGAAGGAAATAAATTCGACGTAATGCGGGAGTTTGGTGCTTTTAAAGAAGGAATTGAGCATAGTAAATTTGAAAAGTATACATTAGAAAACTGTGCTTCTTATTTTGGATATAAGCTGGAACCGCATAACTCCAAAGAAGATGCCGAAGCTACTTTATTCTGTTTCGATGCATTGATTCATGATCCGCGTTTTACTGCTTATGATAAAGAAGAGCGAAAAGAGCTTGAAGAAACCATGCCGGCCGAACCGCCGGAATTATCAACCGGTAAAGTCATTAAAGCACGCAAAAGATTTCCTTTGATCATGGGATGCATCGCAACCTTTATCGGCTTTGCGATGTTGTCACCGGTTGCCGGTGTGTATGGCAATGCGCCTCATGATATTGAGAAGATGTTGAAATACGCATTGAATCATTTTGGAAGACCGTATATTATTTTCGGTACCGTCTTATTTATCGGTGGGGTTATTACAGTTTTCACATGGATCATTCGATATATGGCAAAAGGCTTTAAACGTGGCGTTGTAAAGGGACAAAGAATTAAAAATCAGTTATAATAATTGTTGAGTGGAGGCTGAAACTATGCAGGATATTACGCAATATGTTTTAGATTATGAGCTTTTAGAGAGTTTGAAAGGGAAGACATTTCATTATTATAAATGCGATCCTTTCTATGTTATTAATTCTGTTACTTCTGTGGTCGGTTTATCAATCGGAGAAGAAAACTATCTTTTGGAAAATAAATTGGAACAGATTAATTATTTTGAAGATATTGATCGATATGCCTTATGGAGTATCGCACCGTGTGAACCGGAGGATATTCATTCGGTATACACCGATGTAGTACAGAAAGTGACAGAAATTGAAGAAAAAATCACAGGGATTACGGTTGTTAATGAACATCAGCAGCTGCATATCGATGAAGAGGATGAAATCGATGAGCTCTGGGTAACAAGAGCATTGATTTTCCATTTAGAAACAAAAGATATCTGTTTTGAAAAGGATTATATTTCCTTTAGACCGGAGATTTATATCATCACAGGAACCAATCTTAACCAGAGATATCCTGTAACCAACGGCTTCTTCCTGGAAAGTTGGGATGATGAAATCGAACCGAAGGTATATCAGGAACTGAAAGAAATCTAGGGTAGAGAGATCTACCTTTTTTATTTGATTTATGAGAAAACGTGAAGTTAGACACTCTGTTCCTATTGTGAAAATATGCCCTAAAATCACTAGTTAAAATTTTCACAAAAGCCTTTGATTTCCTTTACTTTTGTTCTATAATAAAGCTCGTGATAAATAGGAGGTCTATTATGGCAAGATTTACATTACCAAGAGACCTTTACCATGGTAAGGGATCCCTTGAAACATTAAAAACTTTGAAAGGTAAAAAGGCAATTATCTGCGTCGGTGGCGGATCTATGAAGCGCTTTGGTTTCTTAGGAAGAGCTGAACAATACTTAAAAGAAGCAGGTATGGAAGTTGCCTTATTTGAAGGTATTGAAAGCGATCCTTCTGTAGAAACAGTTATGAAGGGCGCTGAAAAGATGCTTGAATTTGAACCGGATTGGATCGTTGCGATCGGTGGTGGTTCACCAATCGATGCTGCGAAGGCAATGTGGATCAAATACGAATATCCTGACTGCACATTCGAAGATATGTGTAAAGTATTCGGTATCCCTGAATTAAGACATAAGGCAAAATTCGTAGCTGTATCTTCTACAAGTGGAACTGCTACAGAAGTAACTGCATTCTCTATCATTACAGACTATGCTAAGGGTATTAAATATCCAATCGCTGACTTCGAAATTACACCGGACATCGCTATCGTTGACCCGGATTTAGCTGAAACAATGCCTAAGAAGTTAGTTGCTCATACAGGTATGGACGCTATGACTCATGCGATTGAAGCATATGTATCAACAGCGAACTGTGATTACACAGATCCTCTGGCAATCCATGCGATTGAAATGATCATGAAGGATTTGATCCCTTCATACAACGGTGATATGGCCGCAAGAGATCGTATGCACAATGCTCAGTGCTTAGCAGGTATGGCATTCTCTAACGCACTTTTAGGTATCGTTCACTCTATGGCACATAAGACAGGTGCTGTATTCCAGGATTATGGAGCACACATTATCCATGGTGCCGCTAACGCTATGTACTTACCAAAGGTAATCGCATTCAACGCTAAAGATGAAACTGCTAAAAAGCGTTACGGCGTAATCGTTGACTACATGGGCATCTGCGACAAAGATGCAAGTGATGATGACAAGGTTGCTGCATTAATCGCTTACTTACGTAAGATGAACGATGATTTAAACATCCCTCACTGCATTAAGAACTACGGTGCTGATTCCTACCCAACAGAACAGGGCTTCGTACCGGAAGAAGTATTCTTAGAAAGATTACCTGAAATCGCTAAGAACGCTATTCTGGATGCATGTACAGGATCTAATCCTCGTCAGCCTAGCCAGGAAGAGATGGAAAAACTCTTCAAGTGCTGCTACTACGACTTAGACGTAGATTTCTAAAATTAGAAAATTCAAAAAGCGGAGATATCTCCGCTTTTGTGCGAAAGGAAGAATTGTATGGAATGGAATATTGAAAAACTAACCCAGAATAATGCCGAGAAAATTGCGGGATGGAATTTCCCAAAGGATTATGCATGGACAACACTGGGGAAGGGTACAGAAAATGAATATTTTCTGCTTCGTGAAAACTATCGAAAAGATTCTTATTTTCAAGTCATCAAAGAAGATTTGATGGGATATTTCTCTGTTAATAACCGTATTCGAAAAGAAGCCGGGGCCCTTCAGGTGGTAATTGATCCACAGGCAGATAAAGAGGATGAAAAACAGTTTCTAATAGTAATGGAAGACTTTATTAAAGAAAAGTATCCTTCTATTGAAACCATCAATGTCATGGCATATTCTACCCAGACAAAGGCAATAGAAATCTATGAGCATCTTGGATATGAAAATCATGGTGTTCTCTCTTCATTTGGACATGATATGTCATCCTATGAGCAGGATGGATTTAATACCGATGAAAAGGGAAACTATATTCAGGAAATACAATTGGTTGTTCTTTCCAAAAAAATACGATAAGAGGCAGTGTAAACTGCCTCTTTAATATTTCATATCAAATAATTCCGGTTTCTCGAAGGTGCTTTCCACTTCAATAAAACGTCCTTCTTTAGAACTTTGTTCCATAGCTTCAATGACTTCAAGTACATGTGCAGCCATCGCTTTATCGGTTCTGTTTTTCCGATGATGAACAATCGCATCAGCCAGCTCGGCAGGGCCGATTCCCCGGGAATTATCACTGTAGAAACCAACCGGTTTTAACACTTCTGTCTCTTTTTCAAAGAATCCTTTCGGACGTATTAATTCTACCGGATTACCGAACTCATTGGCATTGCCAAGTTTTAATAAACCATTTTTTCCACAGATCACAAAATCGGACCTGTCAAAAATCACACTTTCATTATCTTCATGGATTGTTCCGATAACGCCGTTTTCCAACTCCAATGTAGCCGCAATAATGGCTTCATTAGGTGTATCTATCATTTCGTTAAACCCTTTTGTATCCGGTATAGAATTCATTCGCTTATCATATGGTGTTTTTAATACGGCAGATACTGTTTTAACCGGTCCAAGTAAGGAAACCAAAGCTGTCAGATAGTAAACAATATAGTCTCTTAAAGCTCCGGCTCCCGGAATACGAAGGAAAGGGAACATGGCGGTGAGTATATCATTATCCCGGGTAATTGAAATAGTAAAAGAATGAATCGTTCCAATCTTATTTTCATCGATTGCCTTTTTGGCCGTTTGAAATCCGGTTCCTAAAAAAGTATCCGGTGCCGATCCTAAATACAATCCTTTGGCATCGGCTGATTCACACAGCTCTTTAGCTTCGGCATAGGTTTCTGTCATGGTCTTTTCTGTATATACGTGTTTTCCTGCCAGCAGGGCACTTTTGATTAATTCGTAATGCGTCTGAACCGGTGTCAGAATGACTATTATATCGATGTCCGGGTCAGCTAACATCTGATCATTTGTGAGAGCACGAATATGATATTTTTCAGCTTTCTTTTGAGCAGAAGCCATTCCTCTTGAGCTGATGGCACTTACCTGGACGTTAGAAAAGCGGGAAGTAAGATTATCCAGATAAATACCACTGATGGCACCCGATCCAATGATGCCGATATTTATCTTTTGAATTTCCATACAAACCTCCTGAATCATATTTATTATATACTTTATGATAACAGCTGTTTCTAACAGAACAAAATAATTTAAAAAAATCCGTTGACAAGATGAAAGCGGTAACATAAAATGATGATGTAAACGATACCGTAAACGTTTACGGAAACGATAACGAAGAGGTGATGATGCTTTTGAAGACAATTAAAGATATTGCCGAGTTATCTGGGTTCAGTATAGGAACGGTATCACGTGTCATTAACAATCATCCTGATGTAAGTGAGCAGGCAAGAGAGAAAATACTATCAATCATTGAACAGGAAGGATATCAGCCCAATTCAAATGCCAGACTCTTAAAAAGAAATTCCGCATCATCCATCAATATCTTAGTGAAAGGTACAAAAAACTTGTTTTTTGAAGAATTGCTGGAACTGATTGAAAAGGACTTCAAAGACAGCGGCGAAGAGGTCAGCGTGGTCTTTCTTGATGAAACAGATAATGAAGTACAAACGGCTCTGCAAATCTGCAACGAAAGAAAACCCAAGGGATTGATCTTTCTGGGAGGCAATATCGATGTCTTTAAAGGACAGTTTGATACCATTAAAGTACCTAGTGTACTTGTTTCCGGTGATGCGTCTTCTCTTCCGTTTGAGAATTTATCAAGCTATTGCACAAACGACTATCAGGGTGGTCGGGATGCTGTGAAATATTTATTGGATCACGGGCATAGAAAAATCGGCATAGTAGGCGGACAGATGTTAAGCGATAATGGCTGGGTCGGAACCGCCAGAGTGCAGGGAGCTATCGACTGTCTTAAAGACTGCAATGTAGCTTTTGATGTTTCCAAACAATTTAAACCGGGACGGTTTTCAATGGAATCCGGATATGAAGCGACAAAAGAGCTCATGGAACAAAATCCCGATCTTACATCCATCTTCGCTTTAAGCGATACATTGGCCATCGGTGCCATACGTGCATTAAAAGATATGGGAAAAAGCGTTCCGGAAGATATTTCTATCATCGGTTTTGATGGTATACCGTATTCCAGATATTCTGTTCCACGTATTACGACCATTCAGCAGAATTCTGAACTAATGGCAAAGAAAAGTGTTGAAGACCTATTGTTGAGAATCAGTTATTCCAGAGACCGGATTCATGAATTGATTGAACATTCGATCACATCGGGTGACAGTGTAAAGGAGATATCCTGAAAGGAAGGGTGAGATTATGGCAGAGGTTAGTTTAAAACATATTCAAAAAATTTATCCTGTCGCAAAGGATGAAAAGAAAAAACAGAAAACCACAAATCTTAAAATTACAGATGAAGGTGTTGTAGCGGTAGATGACTTTAATCTGGACATCAAAGATAAGGAATTTATCGTATTGGTAGGGCCATCCGGATGCGGTAAGTCGACTACACTTAGAATGATTGCCGGCTTAGAAGAAATTACCCGCGGTGAGCTTTATATTGACGGCAAACTTGTCAATGATGTAGAACCAAAAGATCGTGATATTGCGATGGTCTTCCAAAACTATGCCCTTTATCCGCATATGACCGTTCGAAAGAATATGGAATTCCCATTGACGCTTCGTAAAATGCCGAAAGAACAAATTGATGCCAAGGTGAATGAAGCAGCCGAAATCTTAGGAATCAGTGAATACTTAGACCGTAAACCGAAGGCTTTATCCGGTGGACAGAGACAGCGTGTTGCGATCGGGCGTGCTATTGTACGTGAGCCAAGATTACTGCTCATGGATGAGCCGTTATCGAATTTGGACGCAAAACTCAGAAACCAGATGCGTGCAGAAATCATTAAACTTAGACAACGTATCGATACAACATTTGTATATGTAACTCACGATCAAACGGAAGCGATGACCCTTGGAGATCGAATTGTGATCATGAAAGATGGGGAAGTACAGCAGATCGGAACACCGCAGGAAGTATTTAATCATCCGAAAAATATCTTTGTGGCAGGCTTCATCGGAATGCCACAGATGAATATGTATGACGGAAAACTCGATATCAATTCAAACGGTGAATACTATGTGCAGGTTGAAGATGCTAAGGTTGTTCTTTCCGAAGACAAACAAAAAAATTTAAAGGCACATAATGTTCAAGCACAGAATGTAACAATCGGTGTTCGACCTGAACATATCACCTTAAATGAGGTAGAAGGATCTATGCTGCATGGCATAGTCGATGTTTCCGAAATGATGGGATCCAGCGTTCATCTGCATGTCAATGCCTGCGGCAAAGACTCCATTATCATTGTACCGACATTGGAATTGGGTAATAAAAACTATGATCCGCATTCAGAAATCAGCTTTACCTTTGCCGGTAATGTTATCCATGTATTCGATTCGAATGGATTGAATCTGGAATTCTAATATAGGCTCTAATTCAAAAAAAATATAATAAAAGAGGAGGAATGAAACATGAGCAGTAAATTATTAAAGCTTGGTATGGCAGCTCTGATGAGCTTGTCCATGGTTGGATGTTCAGGATCCGGTGGAGGAGGATCTTCATCCGGAGATAAGATCACATTGACAGTTTGGACACCTGCTGAAGATCAATCCGATGAGCAGGGAAACTGGTTAGACAAAGAATTAACTGCTTTTAAGGAAGCACATCCGGAATGGAATCTTGACATTAAGGTTGGCGTTATGTCTGAAGGCGATGCCGGAACTACGGTTCCACAGGACCCGGAAGCTGCAGCTGATGTATACATGTTTGCTAACGACCAGATCACAAACTTGATCGATGCCGGTGCATTAGCTGAACTTGGCGGAAGTACATTAGACGAAATCAAAGAACATAATACCGATACAGTTATGAGCTATGTTACTTATGAAGACGGTGTCTATGGTGTACCTTTCACAACTAATACTTGGTTTATGTACTATGACAAATCCGTATTTACAGAAGATGATATTAAGAATCTGGATACAATGCTGCAAAAAGGCGTTGTAGCTTATCCATTATCCAATGCATGGTACCTTGCAGCACCGTATCTGGCAAATGGATGCACAATGTTTGGTGAAGATGGCATGGATAACGATGCAGGAATCGATTTCTCCGGTGATAAGGCTGTTGCCGTAACAAACTACTTAGTTGATCTTGCTGCAAACCCTAACTTCAAAAACGATGCCGACGGTGTTGGAATTGCCGGCTTGGCAGATGGTTCTGTAAACGCAATTTTCTCCGGTTCCTGGGACTACAACAATGTTAAGGAAGCTTTAGGTGACAACATGGGCATTGCTCCGGTTCCGACTATCACAATCAACGGTGAACAGAAACAGTTATTATCCTTTGCCGGTGTTAAGGCAATCGGTGTTAATCCGTATTCGAAGAATCCGGAACAGGCTGTAGCGTTAGCTGCATTCTTAGGATCTACTCAGGCTCAGCAGGATCACTTTGATTTACGTATGGTTGTTCCTACCGATACTACCATCGATGTAACTGACAATCCATTGGTTAAGGCACAGAATGATACCATCAACGGAACATCTTTCATTCAGCCGTTTGTTGCTAATATGTCAAACTTCTGGGGTCCGGCAGAAACATTCGGTAATGCGATTGTTAATGGAAAAGTAACACACGACAACGCTGCTGAGCAGACTGAAAAGACAAACGAATTATACAACAGCTCCGCTGTAGAATAATGAAAAATGGAGTGCGGGCAAATCCCGCACTCTTCCTGTATCAAAGGGAGGAGATAGAATGACTGATAAAATATCCGTTAAAAATGCGCTCACAAAGGGTGACAAATGGACGAAATTATCTTCTTTATGTATGGGGCTTGGCTTAATCAAACACGGACAGCTTATTAAAGGTGTCATTGTTATGATTCTTGAAGTAGCGTTTATCTTCTTTATGATTACCGATGGAATCGGCAATATGGGAAAGCTCCCCGGTCTTGGAGAAGCAGGACAGGGTAAGGTTTGGAATGAGGCAAAAGGTGTTTATGAATATACAGCCGGAGATAATTCTTTACTGATCCTGCTCTTTGGAATTGTAACCCTTTTTGTGATTGCGGGCTTTATTTTACTCTGGGTATTGCAGATCAAGCAGTCCTATAAATGTGAAAAGATGATTGAAAAAGGAATCACTCCACCGACACTTAAAGAAGATATCGCATCTTTATTCAATGGAAATTTACATATTACATTAATGACACTTCCGTGTCTTGGAATATTGGTTTTCAATGTGATTCCGCTGGTTTATATGATTTCG
>CACYBS010000350.1 GCA_902772725.1 Erysipelothrix rhusiopathiae | reverse complement strand
CTACGATACGATAGAAAGCACTGTGCTTTTTACCCATTCTTTTTAAACGTAATTTAACCATATATATTACCTTCCATTTCTTTCTGCTCGTGTATCATACCAAGCATCACTAGTTCTGTCAAGTAATTTTGCTTTACATTAATCTGAAAATAATAAGAACCGGATTCATTCTTAATATTATTTAGAAATTACTTGATTTAATTAGCAAATATTATTTTGAATCCACAACTTCATGGCATGCTCTAACTTTGCGAAATCACAATTTGCTCTTCTTACTTTTCCGGTTTCTTTTTGTCTACAATATAATTTTTCAACTTTTTTTAGAATCTTAGGTTTTATCGACAGACAAAAAGCATATTCTTTTTCAAACAAGTCTTTATATCTGGAATCAGTCAGTTTGTTAAATTCTATTTTTTTATAACAACCATCTGGTACCGGAATCATTTTCTTAATATCTAATACAGCTAATACATGCATCTTCTTTGTATCTGAAAAATATTTATATATATCCCCCGTAAAAGTGATATCATTATCGATTATTTCATAAACCAGAAAATGCTCATCAGTAACATTTTTCCATGTTTTGTGTTTTTCTTTAGCTGATGTCAGCGGTATAAAATACTTAAATTGTTTTATGCCAACTATAATGCCGACAAAAGGTTTAGTACTATACCCATACGAAGAATTAAAATAAACTTCCTGATCGATTTCAGATAAATATTCTAAATAATCAGAATCAATAGTATAAAACCCAAAGTTTGTTGAATTAATCATGAATACTTCCTCTTATAAAAAACAGAGAGGATTACACCTCCCTGCAAACTATAATGTTTCACCTTTGGGATATAGGTAGTGAGACACCTTCTTTAATGCTCCACCTTTAACGGTAGTGGGACACCTCATTTATCTAAAATGATTGTACCATAAAAATATGGTTTGTGAACATAACGTTTCCATAACAAATGCGTGAAACAAACTTGGTTTTACATTTTATATCTCTTAAATATGAAACAGTTTATTTTTTCTTCTTTTTCTTTTTTACTTTCTGTTTCTTGCTGCCGGCATGCTTTGAAGAACCCGGAAGTCCTCCCCCGCGCATCTGGGCATTCTGTAAGGCACGCATATCCGGAAGTCCGCCGCCGCTCATCATTTTGGTTAATGTCTGCATCTGTTCCAATTGATTGCACAGTTTATTGACATCCATAACCTTAACACCGGCACCCTTGGCAATACGGGATTTACGGCTTGCCTTCAATACTTTCGGATTTTCTCTTTCATACGGAGTCATGGATAAGATGATGGCTTCATTCTTTTTCATATCGGCAGTTGCCTTATCATCATCAAAGTTTTTAACCATCTTATTTAAACCCGGTACCAGATTCAGCATTTTCTGCATGGAGCCCATCTTAGACATCTGACGGTATTGATCCAGCATATCATTAAAGGTAAAGATACCTGCCATCATACGGTCTGCTGTCTTTTGCTGGAGGTCCATATCCATCTTATCCTGAGCCTGTTCAACCAGGGTCATGATATCGCCCATGCCTAAAATACGGTCAGCCATGCGGTCCGGATGGAATTCTTCCAGATCCTCGAGTTTTTCACCGCTCGATACAAACAGTACCGGAACCGATGTAATACTTCTTACGGATAATAATCCACCACCGCGGGCATCGCCATCCATCTTGGTGACTACTAAACCGGTAATCTGTAAGCGTTCATTAAACTCTTGAGCAACCGTGATAATATCCTGACCGGTCATCGCATCCACGGTCAATAAAATTTCATCCGGTTGTACTAAAGCCTTCATATCCGAAAGCTCATTCATCAACTCTTCATCTACGTGAAGACGTCCGGCCGTATCAAAGATGACAAGATCTTTCTGTCTCTCTTTGGCATAGGCCATAGCCTGACGGGCAGTCTCTACTGCGGATACTTCCGGTCCTAATGTAAATACATCCACATCAATGGATTGTCCAAGTGTCTGTAACTGCTCAATGGCAGCCGGGCGCACTACGTCACATGCCACCAACAATACACGCTTGGATAATCTTTGCTTGCAGTATCTTGCAATCTTGGCGGAAGCCGTTGTTTTACCTGTACCCTGCAGACCAACCATCATAATGGTTGTGATACCGTTTTTCTTAAAATGGATGCGGGCATCTTCCTGGCCTAATAACTCCTGAATTTCATCATGGACAATTTTTACAACCATCTGGCCGGGATTTAAAGAATCGATAACTTCCTGTCCCATGGCCTTTTCACGGATGTTTTCAACAAACTTCTGTACTACGTGATAGTTAACATCGGCTTCCAATAAGGAAAGACGAACTTCACGTAACATATCGTTCATATTCTTTTCTGTCAGTTTACCCTGACCTGTAATATTCTTTAACGCACGACTTAATCGTTCACTTAATGATTCAAATGCCATACTATTCACCTCAAACGACTTTAGTTTACCTAATTTCCTCTTAAAATACAACGAAGCAGGCTTTTTTTACCTGCTTATTTATTTTCTTCTTTAAATTTCATGTCCACTACTTTTTCAACAATATTGTAGCCGGCCTTACGAAGCGGATCGATGCGCTGCCAATTGATATCACCAGGAATAAAGTGTACATCATCCCCTTTATCATATCCTGTCAACATCGTATACAGGATCATAATATCGGAATTGAAATAATGTTCATCAAAAGCCCAATCCTCTTCCGGATACCATCTTTTTAAACATTTTGCCTGATACTCGTAGGCTCTTCGCATATCATAGACTGTCTTTAGATCCATTTTGTTGGTAAGTGAGCCTTTTCTCTGGCAATAATGATAAAAACGTTTCGGTGTTGATCCGATACGGCTGGCATTACAGATGGATTTAAATACCGTATAGGTATCTTCAAATCCCTTAACCTCTTCCGGAAAATTGACATCTTTAAAACAGCTTCGCTTATAGAGCTTTGCCCATGGATAGTTATTCATCCCCTTATTTTCAACAAGCGAATGAAGTGCTTCCAGTGAAGTCATAGTACCTTTTGGGCATACCTTTCGATACAGCGATGCATATTTCCATTCATGTACAAACCCACATACCACAATATCACAGCCCTGCTTGATCATGATCTTCATCATTTCCTGTACCATATTGCGCTCGATATAGTCATCGCTGTCCACAAACATGATATAATCCCCAGTCGCGTGTTTTAATGCACGGTTGCGGGCTGTGGAAATACCGGCATTTTCATAAGTGAAAAGGCGGATATTTCGATATCTTCGCATATAGTCACGGGCAATGTCCATCGTCCGGTCAGTTGAGCCGTCATCTATGAGTATGATTTCAATTGGTTCGTATGTCTGTTTTACCAATGATTTTAAACACCGTGCCAGATAATCCTCCACGTTGTACATTGGTACCAATATACTGACAAGTGCCATAAAAAACTCCTTATCTGCATAAATAATCCAGTATCTTTAAAATTAGTTTATTAAAAATATATACACAAATCAACAACCAAATCGTCCAGGCCATCACGCCGGCAAGATTTAGATCCAGCCGGTCCAACTGCATGCCCCGTCCAATTCCGCTTGAAACTGAGGCTAATATTTCTGCCATCACACATACCTTAAATGACAAAGAGGCAGCAGAGCTCATACCTGCCTTCAATGGGCTTTTAAGCATAGGCAGATATACATATTTAAAACGGGATAAAAAGCGCTGCGGATATATTGTGAATACATCTTTCCACTTTGTTTCGATTTCTATCAAAGCCTGGTATAAAATATCAAATAAAACCGGAAACAATAAAAGAAAAGCTACAATATATACGCTTATTTCTCTTTTTACCCAGAACATCAATAAGATCACAAAGGTCACGTTGGGAATGCTTCGAACAATCACCAGAGCTTTTTCAAAAAAGCGATAGAACATTTCATGATTCCGGGCATAAAAGCTGAAGATAAAGGCAGCCATCAATGAAATCAAAATCGATAGAAAAGCGCGTACCAGCGTGGAACATAAAGCTTTATAAAAAGAAGCAGAGCTAACCTGCAGTATCATCTGTTTGATGACCTCTGTTGGCATAGGAAGAATAATCGGATTATGAATATATATTCCTGCCAGAGCCCAGATGCCGATAATTATACAAAAAAATAATGCCCATTCTTTAAACTTCATGGGCATATTATAACATTATTTACGTTCGGGCAGTAGAAAAACCCCGGTCTCTAAATAGTTATCGTAACAATACATATTCGAATCAAAGATCGAGCCCCTTGCCTTTTCCATAGAATCCTTAAAGAACTGTATGTTGTCATCATCCTTTAAAATAGTAGCTGCCTGTATGCCTAGAACGGCTGCTATACCATCGGGCATGGCATCTTTGGCATAGTTTAAGACCTTCTCCCATTTTCCCATAAAACCGCAGCTAAGCGCTAAATTACGGTAATAGCCGGCATCTCTTCGATAGGTGATTGATACAAGATAATCATAGGCTTCTTCGAAGAGGCGGTTCATAAAGTACCAATCTACGGTAAGATCCTGATAGCGGTTGGCATCCCGCATATAGTAGAATGTCGGAACATCCATATCGTTTAATAATTCATTCAATAGATCCGAATATAAATGATCATCTAAGTAATATCCCAGATCAAAATACGATTCGACAGTCTTAACCTGAGACATCCATAAATGAATGTAATGTTCTTTTTCTGCATTTAAAGCCGGATACAGCTTGTCAAGGGTACTTCGAACCAAGAAGAAATCATCAAAATCCGAGATGTCAAAAGGTGTATCGAGGATCTCTTTCTGTACGCTTTGAACTTGTTTATCATCATGCAGTTCTGATAAGATACACATCTTTAAATATAAGGAGTGAATATCTTTCCCCTGTTCCAAAGATTTGTTGATTGCTTGAAGTGCTTCATCATACCAGGAACGATAAAAATATAAGGAGGCTAAAAGATGATAATACAGACTCGGTGAGTCTTTTAAATACTCAATTCCCTGCTCAAAGATATCATCCTCATCCATTTCAAGAAATTCGGGTAAGACCTGTGATAAATATTCCGGATAAATACTTAGCTTTTCCAAACACTCGAGTGCGCGCTTATCTTCATCAATATGTCCATAGGCAAGCGCAGCCGCACATAAAGTATCACGGTCCTCTGTCTCTAAAAGAATATCTTCAAAACAATCCAGGGCATTCTCGTACTGTCCTAAAAGATAATAAGCCATTCCTTTGAGATAAAATGAATGCAGTAAATCAGGATTATCCTCATTGGGAAGGGATTCCAGCTTAGAAAGAGCTTTTTCATAAAACCCAAGTCCCAGATATGCATCCGCCAGTCTTTCATTTGCTAAAAGATCATTTTTATCTTCATATTCACTTAATAAAATAATCACATCCTGATATTCTTCCCTATGCAGAAGAACATCCGATAAAGAAATTAAATAGAAATAATCAGAGCCAAACTGGTCATAATAATCCATTAAAAGCGAATACGCTTTATTCCACTCATTGTTTTCTAAAGCCGCAATGATGGTATCTTGAAATTCCTCCTGATTCATACATTCACCTTCTTTCCGGATAATAAAAAAAGGACCCGGCAACGTGCTATCTTCGCAGGGGCAGGCCCAACTATTGTCGCCGCTGAAGTGCTTAACTTCTGAGTTCGGG
>CACYBS010000349.1 GCA_902772725.1 Erysipelothrix rhusiopathiae | reverse complement strand
GAATTAAATATTGGCTATTTACCTCTGCAGGTTATTGTGAATGATAAAACCTATCTGGATGGGGTCGATCTGGAAGTGGAAGAATTATATGACCTGATTGAAAAAGGATATCTTCCACAGACCAGCATGCCTCCTTTAGGTATGATCGAAGATATGTTTGAACAATATAAAGAGGAAGGAATTACGGATGTAATTCTGATTACCTTATCGAGCGGATTATCGGGGACAAACGAAGCGGTACAGGCTTCCGGTAAATGGCATGGTGTTAAAGTTCATACTTTAGATATTTATACAACACTAGGTGTGCAGAGATATTTGGCTTTGGCAGCCAATAAATTGGTAGAAAAGGGATACCAGCCGGAACGTATCATTCACCGCTTACAGGATGCAGTGGATAATTCAGAGGGCTTCTTAGTGTGCGAAGATTTGAATCATTTAGTTCGCGGCGGTCGATTGACTCCGACGGCAGCTAAATTAGCAGGAATGTTGAAGATTAAACCAATTCTTGTGGTATCTAAAAATACGGAAGGAAAGGTTGGTTTATTTGATAAGGTAAGAACCATGTCTAAGGCAATCAAGAAAGCCTGCAGACAGATTGAAAAAGGTGTAAAGAATCCGGAGGATTATCATTTAATCATTCTTGATTCCAATGCGAAAGAAAATAGAGACATCGCAAAGGAAGAATATATGAACGCCTTTGGACCGGATGTAACAATTTCTTTTGAACCGATATACGCAGTTATTGCGGCGCATACCGGCCTTGGTGCAGTTGGTGTACAGTACATTAAAAAGGTAAAAGGAGCGGATTAATATGAAAGTTGCGTTTGTGACAGACTCCGGAACCGGCATGAGTGCCGAGTATTGGAAAGAAAAAGGTATTTGGTGCCTTCCGCTTCAGATTGAATGTGATGGTGTATCCTATGATGAGGGAGTTACCATTGACCATGATACAGTGATTCGTGAACTGCACAATAAGAAGGTAATGAAGACCTCGCTTCCTAAGCTTGGATTAATTGAAGAATGTTTCGAACAAATCAAAGATGAAGGATACGATACGGTATTCTGTGTACCCATCTGCCGTGGCCTTTCCGGCGCTTTAGATGCGATGGAAATGGTAGCCGGTCAGGTAGGTTTGAAATACTACGGTGTAGATACATATGTAACAGCAGTGGTAGAGGCTTGCTGCATACAAACCGCAAAGGATATGTGGGAGTCAGGCCAATACACCATGGAACAGATTATTGAAAAGTTGAATCGAATCTCAGAAAGTGCCGATACGATTTTGATTTTTGAGGATCTGCAGCATATGGTTCGCGGTGGCCGTCTAACACCGGCAGCTGCCTTATTAGCCGGATTATTAAAAATCCGACCGGTATTACACTTAGATAAAAGCACCAGTGGCAGAGTGGATGTTATGGCAAAAGTTCGTACGATGACAAGAGCTCAGGAAAGAGTAATTGATACTATCATCAATAAAGGCGTAAACAAAGATTATACATTTATTCTGGCTCATGTAGATGCCCTCGAACCGGCAAAAGAATATGCCAAGCGTATTGAGGCAGCCATTGAAGGGGCAAAAGTTCAGATTATTGATCTAGTGTCAACAGTAGGTGTTCACACCGGACTTGGCTGTTTAGCTTTACAGGTATTCAATCCAAACGCATAGAATCGTTCATACGATTCTTTTTTTGTCTTTGAGCTTTTCAAATTAAATACATATGTTATAATTGCGATACTTGAAAAAAAGGGAGTGAACTATGCGAAATACGATAAAAACCGGAATTGTATTATCTGCCTTCTGTTTTTTAGGCCTTGCGGGAATGCAGGTCTATGCCGATGAAACAGAAGTCATAGATGAAGTTAAAACAGAAACAGCGGGCGAATCAGAAGAAGCATCAGAGCCGACAATAACCTATTATTCCCATGTATCGACCATCGGTGATATGGATCCGGTAGAAAACGGAGAAATGACCGGAACGGAAGGGCAGGGCCTGCAGATGGAGGCTTTAACCATTGAACTGGATTCAGGTGATTATACCGGCGATATCGAATACAGTACCCATGTTGCCAATATCGGATGGATGGATTATGTATCTTCATCACAGATGGCCGGTACCACAGGACAGGGGTTGCAGATGGAAGCTGTAAAGATCCGTTTAACCGGAGATCTTGCCGAAAATTATGATATTTATTACCAGGCTCATATCGCTGACTATGGCTGGCTGGGCTGGGCATATAACGATCAATCCTGCGGCAGTGCAGGATATGGGAAGCGAATGGAAGCTTTGAAGATATTGCTGCAAAGAAAAGATGTGGAGGCACCGGTATCTGAAAAAGAAGCTTTTATCGCCAATCAGTTAACGTACCAGAGCCATGTTGCCACAATTGGATGGATGAATACCGTAAACGAATCCGATGTGTCCGGTACCACCGGACAGGGTAATGGAATCGAAGCAGTTCGCATCCATCTTGACAATGCCCAATATGAAGGAAATATTGAATATTCCAGCTATGTCAAAGACATCGGCTGGCTGGATTATGTATCCAATGGTGCAGATTCAGGTACAACGGGAGAATCTAAATCGATTGAAGCCATTAAGGCGCGGTTAACAGGAGAAATGGCTGATCATTATGATATATATTATCGGGTACACTCCTCTAATGTGGGATGGCAGGGCTGGACATGCAGCGATAACGCTGCCGGAACACTTGGCTATGGACTGCAGATTGAAGCAATCCAGTTTCAATTAATCAGCAAATATGAAACAGCTCCTGAAGCAGGTGATAATGCCTTTTTGGTTAACACGTTAACTTATGAGGCCCATGTTTCCACCATTGGCTGGATGGATAGTGTAAATGAAGCTCAAACGGCAGGTACTACCGGAAGAGGACTTGGAATTGAGGCTTTAAAGATTACTTTAAATAATGTAGGAGGTCAGGTATTATACAAATCCTACAATTCGATCAATCAATGGGAAGATTCATGGCGTACACAGAATGAAATGAGCGGAACAACCGGTGAATCTACACCTTTGGAAGCCATTCAAATTAAGTTGAGCGATAATATCGCATCGCTCTATGATATCTTCTATCGTGTCCATGTAGGAGGTCTTGGCTGGCTGGATTGGGTAAGTAATGGATTGATGACCGGAACAATCGGTCAAAACAGAGCCATTGAAGCCATTGAAGTCACTTTAAATGATAAACATAAAGAGGATGTTTTAAGCACTGTTACCTATGGTGAGGATGATTTCTATTACATCAAAGAAGATTTAGCCCAAGCCTGGCAGAAGATTAACGGTTATGATTATTACTTTGAAGATGGACATATGCTTACCAATCGTATTATTGACGGGAAATCGCTTGGACCGGATGGCAGAGCTGTCACTCCGCTTGCGATGGAATATGCAAGAGGCATCTTAAATTCCGTGGGCTGGACTCTTAGAGCCGGTTATGACTGGATCGTACAGAATAACCGCTATTTAACACTCCCTGTAGAACCATCTTTAGGTTCCGATTGGTATGCTCAGTTCCTTTTCGAAAATAACCGGGGAAACTGTTATGCCTTTGCGGCAGCCATTTATGAAATGGGTGCATTAATGGGATATGATATTCATCAAATCGCCGGCAATTATATGACCGAAGAAGGAGAAATGCCGCATTCCTGGTGTGAGGTAGTGATTGATGATCAAATCTATATCTTGGATCCTAACTTTGAAGAAGAAACACATTTAAATGGATATTTGATTACCTATGGTGCGCCAAGAACGCTTCGCTATATGGAATATTATCGAATGAATTGACATATAAAAACCTGAGTGAGCTCAGGTTTTTTATTATGCGTCAATTTTTGAAGCTTTATTGAAGAAGTAATAACCGGCAATAAACATTAATGAAATTGCGGCAACACCGTAATTTTGATGTCCTGTGATTTGAGTTACCAAACCGATCAGCAAAGTACCTAGAAAACTTGCACCTTTACCGCAGATATCATATAAGCCGAAATATTCACCACTGGTATTTTCCGGAATGATCTTCGCAAAGTAGGAACGGGACAGAGCCTGCACACCACCCTGGAAACATCCAACCGCAACGGCTAATGCCCAGAATTCCCATTGTTTATCCAATTGGATAGCGAAAAGTACTATACAGAAGTAGGCGAAGATGCACACTTTGATCAAAGTGGCTGTATCCTGTGTCTTGGACAGTTTGGCAAATGTAAGGGATGCCGGGAAGGCAACAAACTGTGTTAATAACAATGCCAATAATAAGCCGGTTGTATCTAAGCCTAAACTTGCTCCGTAAGCTGTAGCCATATCGATGATGGTATAAACACCGTCAATATAGAAGAAGAATCCAAGCAAGAATAAGAAGATCTTCGAATGTTTACGGGCATCTTTGAGTGTATCACCAAGACGCTTGAAGGAATCTGCGATTGGGTGTGGCTGCGGCTCAATATAATATTTCTGGTGATAAGACTTTGCCAGAGGAAGCGTAAATGCCACCCACCACAGAGCGTTAATCACAAAGGCAATGCTCATGGCCGTACCGGTTGTGATTCCAATCTTACTTCCCATCAATACTAAGGCAAGCGAAATGATAAACGGTACAACACTTCCGATATATCCCCAGGCATATCCTTTGGATGATACGGCATCCATTCTTTCATCGGTTGTGACATCGACAACCATCGCATCATAGAAAATCAAGGATAAAGAATAACAGATTCTTGCAGCGACAAATAGAATCAAGAAGGTTAACCATGAGCTTGGAATCGAGAAGCATGCCAGTCCCAAAGCACCCAAGAATGCCGACAACATGAATACTTTTTTCTTCATGCCTTTATAATCGGCGAAGGTTCCTAAAATCGGTCCCATTAAGGCAACAATGAGCGTTGAAATACTCACTGCATATGACCAATAGCTAAGATAAGTACCTTCCGATAAACCGCCGGATTCAGAAAGCGTATTAAAATAAATCGGAATTAGCGTTGATACCAGCAAAGTAAAAGCAGAATTGCCGACATCGTAGAGGACCCACTTCAATTCCATGGAAGTGAGTCGGTTTTCATTATTGTTCATGTGAATTCTCTCCCTTTTTATGTAACCGTTATAAATATTTTATCATGATTGGATAGGAATGGATGTTAAAAAATCAAATAAGGTGATTTTTCTAAAAAAAGAATTATAATACTATCTGTACATTTATTTTATCGAGGTAAAGCACATGCATTACAGAATTGGATTTGATATAGGAAGTACAACCATTAAAGCAGTTGTATTAGATGAAAATGACACCATATGTTACAAAAGCTATGAGCGTCATAAAGCGAAAGTAAGACAAAAAGCTCTGGAAAAGATTCAAGAGCTGAAAGAATATACAAAAGAACCGTTTTTATTTGCGATGAGCGGATCGGGCGCCATCGGTTTATGTGAAAAGGCTAATCTGCCTTTTGTGCAGGAAGTCTTTGCGAGCGCATCTGCGGTTCGAAAATACTATCCTGAAACGGATTGTGCTGTTGAACTTGGCGGGGAAGATGCTAAGATCATCTTCTTTAAAGGAAGTCCGGAACAGCGTATGAATCAAACCTGTGCCGGGGGAACGGGTGCATTTATCGATCAGATGGCCTCTCTTTTGGATGTATCTTTAGAAGAGATGAACAGCCTTTCCTTACAATATCAGCGTCTGTATCCCATTGCCTCACGCTGTGGAGTGTTTGCGAAAAGTGATATCCAGCCTTTGATCAATCAGGGCGTTGATAAAAGTGATCTTTGCGCCAGCATTTTCCAGGCGGTTGTGGATCAGACCATTACATCTTTAGCGCAGGGAAGGAAAATTGAAGGAAATATTTTATATCTGGGCGGTCCGCTTTATTTTCTTTCCGGTCTCAGAAATCGGTTTAATGAGACCTTAAATTTATCATCTAGACAGAATACCTGTCCTGAAACTGCCATTCATTTTGTCGCCCTTGGAACCGCATTATGCGCCACTGAACAATACACATATGATCAATTAATCAGAATATTAGAGGATTTGACACGCCATCCCGATCAAGTTGTATCCGCAAACCCACTTTTTGTGGATGAAGACGATTATAAAGAATTTATCGAACGCCATAAGATGCATGATGCATCTTATCGTGATTTGGACACATATACCGGGAAAGCGTATCTGGGAATTGATTCCGGTTCTACCACTACCAAATTGGTGTTGATATCGGATGCATATGAGATATTATACGACTCTTATTCATCTAATAAGGGAAATCCTTTGGATGTTGTTTTAGAAGATCTGAAGAAAATTTATGAGATCAATTCGAATATTGATATTGAAGGAGCCTATGCCACCGGATATGGGGAACAATTGATGCGGGCTGCCTTCCATTTAGATGGCGGTGTTGTGGAGACGATGGCCCATTATATGGCTGCCAGACATTTTAATCCCGATGTTGATTTTATTTTGGATATCGGTGGTCAGGATATTAAATGTTTTAAGGTCCGTGACGGGCATATTGATGATATCGTTTTAAATGAGGCCTGCTCTTCAGGATGCGGTTCTTTTATTGAAACCTTTGCCAAATCGATGGGATATAATGCGAGAGAATTTGCCAAGCTTGGAATTCATGCGAAAAAGCCAGTCGATTTAGGAACAAGATGCACGGTCTTTATGAATTCCGGGGTCAAGCAGGCACAGAAAAACGGGGCGTCCATTGAGGATATTTCTGCCGGCTTATGTAAATCCGTAGTGAAAAACGCATTGTATAAAGTAATCCGCGCCAGAAATAAAAAAGATATAGGAGAGAATATCGTGGTACAGGGGGGAACCTTCCGCAACGATGCGATCTTACGCTCTTTTGAACAGGAATTAGGCTTTCATGTCATCCGTCCGGGTATTGCCCATTTGATGGGTGCCTTTGGAGCTGCCATTTACGCAAAGTCCCTGTCCAAATCCAAGAGTACCATTCTGGATTATGAATCGCTGTTGTCATTCAGTCACAAATCGAAGTCTATGAAATGCCAGGGATGTGCCAATCATTGTTCTTTAACTATTAATATTTTCCAGGACGGAACAAGGATGATTGCCGGCAATAAATGTGACAAGATGATCCGCACAGAAAAGAAAGAAGAACTTCCGGATTTATATAAAGAGAAGATGGAAATGATCAAAGAAGTACAGAATCGTTATCATCACCATAAGTCGATCGCAATGCCTTTGGTGTTGAATAATTATGATATGTTACCATTTTGGACAAAATTCTTTGATGTACTGGATTATGAGATTCATTGGTCCAAGCCAACCACAAAGGATACCTATCGGCGGGGTATTCAAAATATACCGTCCGATACCGCCTGTTTTCCGGCAAAAATCGTCCATGGGCATATTCAGGAGTTAATCGATGAAAAGAATGAGATTATTTTCTATCCGGCCATGACCTACAATGTGGATGAACATGTCTCGGATAATCATTTTAACTGTCCGTTGGTTGCCTATTATCCCGAAGTCATCTCTGCCAATTCCGATTTCGGTCATACAAAATTTGTATATCCATATTTAAGCTTTGACTCCAAGTGGAAATTTGTGCAGGCTGTACAGCTTCACTTTGACAGAGCCGGTATTCATTTTGAGATATTTGATTTAATGAAGGCATATGATGCCGGATTAAAGGCAAGAGATGAATTTAGAGAACAGTTAGTTCAAAAACATTTGGAAGCTGTTTCGTATGCACGTATTAATGGATATCCTATTATTGTATTGTGTGGAAGACCCTATCATTTAGACCCGCTGGTGAATCATCAAATAAATCAATTATTAGGACAGTTGGGCTTTGTGGTGGTCAGTGAGGATTCCGTTCCTGTTCAAAAAAGACAGCAGTTATCGGTACTCAATCAATGGACCTACCATGCTCGTCTTTATCAGGCGGCCCGTTATGTCGGCCAAAACGCAGATATGAATCTGGTTCAGCTGGTAAGCTTTGGCTGCGGTATTGATGCGATCACAACAGATGAAGTAAGAGATATCTTAAAGGAACATGGCAAATTCTATACGCAGATCAAGATTGATGAAATTGATAATCTGGGAGCTGCCCGTATCCGCTTACGTTCCTTGAAGGAAGCCATTGCTTCCAAGGGAGGTGTCTAGTGACTACAGGATATACAAAATTTGATGACAGCATGAAGGATAGCTATACGATTTTGGTACCGTATATGCTGCCGATTCATTTCCGTCTGATTACACCGGTATTTAAAAAGAGCGGTTATACCATTGTCCCTTTGGATAATGTAGGTGACAGTGTTCGTGAAGAAGGTTTATCCCATGTACATAACGATACCTGTTATCCGGCTTTGTTGGTAATCGGACAGTTTATCGATGCCTTAAAAAGCGGGAAATACGATTTAGATCATACGGCGCTTGCGATCACACAGACAGCAGGTGGTTGTCGTGCCAGCAATTATCTTTCTCTGTTACGAAAAGCGTTAGCTATGGAAGGATGGGAACACATTCCGACAATCTCCATTAATTTTTCCGGTTTGGAAAAAGATTCCAGCCTGCACTTTACCCTTCCGCTGATTTTACGGACTGTATATGGGGCCCTTTATGGAGATGCCTTAATGTGGCTTAAAAATCAGGTCAAACCATATGAAGTACATTCCGGAGATACGGAAGATGCCATCGATGAAATGATTGACTTTTTGATCACAGAACTGGATGGAAATGGAT
>CACYBS010000348.1 GCA_902772725.1 Erysipelothrix rhusiopathiae | reverse complement strand
TATCAACCTGTCCAAGAAAATCATTTAATTCTTCGATATAGTAATTGGAAAGTCCTAAAGATTTAATCTTTCCGCTTTCTACATACTTTTCCATTGCCTTATAGGCTTTCACATCATCGTCACCCGGATGATGCAGTAACATCATATCGATATATCCGATATCCAATTTTTCCAAAGCCATATCAATAGCCTTTTCCGGTTCGGAAAACTGACTTGGATAGATCTTAGTGATCACAAAGATATCTTCCCTTTGAATAAGTCCATCTTCAATAGCTTGACGTACCGCTTTTCCCACTTCTTCTTCATTTTCATACATATAAGCTGTATCAATCAAACGATACCCTTCTGAAATAGCCGTATAGATCGATTCAAAGCACACATCTCCCTTTAAACTGTATGTTCCGATACCAAGAGCCGGCATTTTATATCCGCTGTTAAGTGTAATGATCGGATAGTCTTTGGGATTGGAACTTACAGGAGCACTGAATTTTGAACTCTCATTTGTTGGTTTGGTATCATTTGCACTATTTGTATTTTGCGAACATCCGGCAAGAGTTATACCCAGAATCATACAAAGAATGAAAAGTATTTTTTTTAGATGTATTCATAATCTTGTCCTGTATACAACAATAGGCAGAAGAATCGTCTTCTGCCTAAATCATTACATCATACTGTCCATATTGTAGAGACCGGCCGGCTGATTTACGACAAATTCAGCTGCCTTAATAGCCCCATTCACAAAAATCTGGCGGTTGTTGGCAATATGTTTAATTTCAATGGTTTCGTTATCACCAAAAAATTTTACTTCATGGATACCGGCAACCGTTCCACCGCGAAGTGCCATCACACCGATTTCCTTCTCGCGTTTTCCAACCATACCTTCACGACCGTAGACCTTCTTAAATTCGTTATCCGGGTCCATCGCTTCTAATAACATCTTAGCCGTACCGCTTGGAGCATCGGCCTTCTGGTTATGGTGGGTTTCGATCATTTCCATATCAAAATCTTCTTTTAATAACGGTGTTACCATTTGAAGAAGCTTACGCATCACTGCTACGCCATACGAGAAATTGGAGGAATAGAATACCGGTACATCTTTCGAAAGATCATCTAACATATCTAGATGTTCCTTTTCAAGACCGGTAGTTCCATATACCAGAGCTGCCTTCATATTTTTACAGTAGTAAGACACCCATGCCAAGTTGTCACGATGTGAAAAATCTAACACTACATCGCTTCTTTTATCGATGACAGAATCTTTATTAAAGATATCGGCAAGACCGATAACTTCATGTCCTTTCGCTTCAGCTGTCTGTTTGATCAGCTGACCCATTCTTCCCTGTCCAATAATTAGAATTTTCATAGTAAACCAACATCCTTCAATGACTTTTCAAGACGGGCTCTGTTCTTTGGATCCATTGGATATAACGGCATACGGAACGGTCCTACATCCATGCCCATTAAGTTTAAGGCTTCCTTTACCGGAATCGGGTTAACTTCACAGAATAAGGAACGAATCAAATCTAAGTACTTTAACTGCAGATCTAAGCTTCCCTTAGGATTTCCGTTAAACCACTCCATAACCATATTGTGAGTATCCTTTGGTGCAACGTTAGCTAAAACGGAGATAACACCGCTGCCACCAAGAGATAATGTAGATGTGATCATATCATCGTTACCGGAGTAAAGATGGAAATTGTCATCTACTAAAGTAGCGATATTTGTCAAATAGCTGATGTTGCCGCTGGCTTCCTTAACACCGTATACGTTTGGATGTTTTGCTAAGCGTGCCATAACATCTTCGGATACAGAACAGCCTGTTCTTCCCGGTACGTTGTAGACGATAATCGGACATTTTGTCTTGTCGGCTACATCGGCAAAGTGATGGTACATACCTTCTTTATTGGCCTTATTGTAGTAAGGTGAAATTGTTAATAATAAATCGGCTCCCATATCAGCTGCACGAAGGCTCTTTTCCAAGGCAGTCTGAGTGGAGTTAGATCCAGTACCTACAATAACCGGTACACGATGGGCAACGTGGTCAATCGCAAACTTGGCAACCGCATCATCCTCTTCATGGGACATGGTTGTACTTTCACCGGTGGTTCCTAATACTAAAATTCCATCTGTACCTTCGGCAATATGCCATTCCAACATTTCATCCAGCTTTTCAAAGTTTACGCTTCCATCTTCATGAAATGGTGTAACTAACGCTACGATACTTCCTTTAATTTGACTCATTTTCTTTCCTCCTAATCAATATCTCCGGATACTACATCCTCATATGTTTCTCTTTTTACAACCAGTCTTGCCTTACCGTCTTCGACAAAGACAACAGCCGGTCTTTCAATACGGTTATAATGTGAGCTCATCGCAAAGCCATAAGCTCCGGTAGTATATGTAATTAATAAATCACCCGGTACAACAGGTGGAATCTTGGCTTCCTGAATTAAGATATCACCGGACTCGCAAAGCTTACCTGCCACACATACGGTTTCGGTTTTTTCTTCATCCATCTTATTGGCCACATCACAGGCATATTTTGCCTCGTATAAACAAGGACGGATATTATCGGACATACCGCCATCCACAAAGATATATTTCTTATGCAGTGTCTCTTTCATAAAGCCGATGGTATATAAAGTACTTCCGGCTTCTGCCACAACCGAACGGCCCGGCTCAATCATAACTCGGTTAAACGAAAGATTGTATTTTAATTTCATTTTCTGGCAGTTAGAGATAATTGTCTCACATACAACCGGTAGTGGAATCGGTGTATCTTCTTCGGTATAGACAGCCGCAAAGCCTCCGCCTAAATCTAAAGTATTTGCCTTGATACCGTACTCCTGCTCGAGTTCATACATAAACTTTGTCATGGTTTCAATATCAGCAACATAGGCATTTTTATCAAAGATCTGGGATCCGATATGGGTTTGGAATCCATCAAAGACAATGTTGTCGCTTTCATCAAATAAGCGGATGAGTTCCACAATTTCTTCCTTTAAGGAGATCGCAATACCGAATTTGGAATCCACGTTGGCAGTAACGATATATTTATGCGTATGTGCATCAATTCCCGGATTTACACGTAAGATAATATGCAGCACATGATCTTCATTTTTCATGCGTTCTACCAGGTATCGTGCTTCCATAATGTTGTCGACAAAGAAGGTTTTAACCTTGTTTCTAATCGCAAGATCCATTTCCGGAATGGATTTATTGTTGCCGTTAAAATACATGCGGTTTGGATCAAAACCGGCCGAAATCGCTGTATAGATTTCACCGCCGGATACAACATCTAACGACAAGCCATATTCATTGACCAGTTTTACCATGGCCTTGGTGCAGAATGCCTTGCAGGCATAAATCACTTCGGTGGTAAATAAATCCGATTGGAACAATGTTTTGTAGTCGTTGAGTTTGTTCTTGATCATACCTTCATCATAAACATATAAAGGTGTTTGATACTTTTCAGCTAGTTCGGTTACGGGTATACCTTGTATCTTTAAGACTTTTTCCATACTATCCCTCCTTGAATTAAAAAGTCAGCAGAATATACCTATCCCACTGACTGCATTTTAAAAATCACATCAATAAGATAGCACTCCTACAAACGTAGACAGTCCGACAAGTATTTCTCGCCGGCCCACCAATTTATCCTGCCGGACAAACCAGTTCGGCACGATTGCCTCCGAAATGAATCAAACGTCTGCCAACTCTTCATTTCTTCATCGTTCATGCGCCTCTATCATTGACTAAAATTATACACTAATATTTCAAAAATGAAAGTATTTTCAAGTTACTTCTGTCTTCTTTTACGAGATAATCCGGTAATTGCACCCAGCGATGTTACAAGCATGCCGAGATATCCCATCATGCCAGTATCCACACCGGTAGGTACACCGCGCGTATAGGTAACAGGGCTGCATCACATGTTGTATCTTCCTGGGTCGGAACAACTTCTTCTTCCGGTTCTCTTTCGGTAATAGTTACGACAATGGCCTTTGTGGTTTCACCGCCAAAACTATCTACTACACGATAAACAATATCGTATACACCCGGCTCCGGAAATTCCATGAACACTGATTGCTTTTAGTTCCGAAGATTTGAATGTGGACATATTCGCAAGATATTGGAAACCTTTTGAATATCCTTCACATACGACCTTTGTTTCAGGATCACCATCAAATAACCAGATAATCTGCCAAGGATCACCATACGCCTGATGGTTATCCATCGCCGGATGGTTATAATCCGATAACTCAGTTAATTCTTTTGCGTATGCTTTAAGCTTTTCATAATCGCTTAAAGAAGCATATTTATCTACAATTGCCTTAGCATTCTTTAACGCTTTCTGAACCGATTGACCGTATTTTGGATCTACATGATAAATATCATCATAGCTTTTATCCATATAATCTTTCGATACCGCAAAGTTAAAGGATAATGAATCTAGTAAGATGGAACCATCTTTGCTGGAAGGATTTCCTCTAACCGTATAGGTCGTATCCGGATAATATGTACCGGATGATGTCTTATCAAACCAATACAATTCGGAAGGCATGTCAGCCTGAAGGCCTTCAAATACCTTTCTGAAATGAAAATCGATTTTTTCGAAATAAGCTTCTGAAGCATCCGCACTGATTTTACCTTCATCATCTAAAAGTGAAGTAACACCTAAATCAGCAGCTGTATAATGCTGTAATTTTACACCGGTTAAATCGGAGGCCTTAATCGAAAACTTAGTATAAGTTTGGTCACCACGGGCAACCGCTTCTAACTGCGGTTTTAAAATGTTGTATATTTCGTGGTCGGTGGCACTCAGGTTATCACCGGCAATCGATGCCTTGAATAGCTTGAAGACCGGTGTCTTAACAACCTCTTCATCACTTTTGCCTAAGAACTGTTCTTCAACATATTTGGCGAAATCTTCATCATAGGCCGGGTCATCGTTCTCTTCAGCTTCTATAACAGCTTCAGGAATTTCATCGCCTGTAACTGCATCTGCTTCCATTTCTACAGCGTTTTCAGGGATAACTGTATTTTCATTTTCTTCAACAACTTCAGGAATCGCTTCTTCTACAGCCGGAGTATCACTTTCTTCAACATTCACTTCCGGTACAGGTTCTTCCTGTGTCTGGGCAAGTATTGGCTGTCCGGCGGCATTAAACAGGATATAGGCTGAAGCCGGATAAGCTAACACTTTTAAAAACGTGATCATTTCATATCGTTTCTCTATTTTGTTATGATTACTTAATTATTTTAACCGTTATATATCTTTCCTTCGACAAAAAAAAGAATCCCGCAGGCAATGTCATTAAGTTAAGAGCTTGCTGATGACCGAGGACACTAAGAAATTAGTGCCCTCTTTTTTTTGCAAATTTTGAATAAAAGTGTTGACAAGAAACATGAGGTGTGGGGCTTATTATCCATTTTCTCCAATGGATAATAAGCCCTTTGTTT
>CACYBS010000347.1 GCA_902772725.1 Erysipelothrix rhusiopathiae | reverse complement strand
AAATCTCCTGGTGTCCCTTTCTCGGACACTGCTATTATACCATACAGTTGATTAGCTTTTTACCACCGCTGTGCAAATGAAGATTTTAAGAAAAAAAAGGTCCTGATTGTGCTGCTTTGCGCTATATTGGCTGGTTTTGGAATTTATGCCTTTTCTCAGTACAATACCCCGGCGCCGCAATCCGTTATTGTTGAACAGAGTTCCATCGATTATTCCGATAAAGAAAATTGGGTTTACTATGGAATCGGAGAAAATAAAGATGTCGATCTTTTTCTGATTTGCCCGACCGTAGATGTTAACGATGAATACAATATGAAGCTCGATGATAAGTATACAAAGGATAACTTTGTGGGAGCTTTGAATATGGAGAGGGGAATCTATGAAGAGAACACACGGATGTTTGCGCCGTTCTATCAGCAGATTGCCCTTGGAACCTATGTGTTAAAACCGGCAGAACGAGAAAAATATCTGGAAATCGCATATGCAGATGTTTCCGCTGCTTTCCGTTATTATCTGGAAAATGAGAATAATGGACGCCCGATTGTATTGGCAGGTTTTTCTCAGGGAGCGGATATGTGCTACCGAATCTTAGAGGAATATTTCGGCGACAAAGATCTTTATGATCAATTAGTTGCGGTATATGCGATTGGCTGGCCATGTACAGAAGAAATGATCGAAAAGTATCCGCAGATCAAACCGGCCCAGTCGGAAGATGATATCGGTGTTGTCATCAGCTTTGAGTGTGAGTCAGAGGCAGTTTTAGATTCCTTTATCGTTCCGAAAGATACCAAAGCAGTAATGATCAATCCACTCAACTGGAAAACCGATTCCACTGTAGCGGATAAAACGTTAAATAAAGGTGCCTGCTTTACGACTTACAGCGGCGAAATTGAAAAAGAGATACCGGAGTTATGCGGCTGTTATATTGATATGGAACGCAGAGCTTTAAAGGTTGTCGATATTGAGCCAAAGGATTATCCGGCTGTGCTTGAGATGCTTCCGGAAGGTGCCTACCATATTTATGATTATCAATTCTTCTTTAGAAACCTGCAGGAAAATGTGAAGACAAGAATTGATGCATATCAAACGATGCATACAAATTAAAAGGAGCAATTTTGCTCCTTTTATTCTGCTAATGTAGTTTTAAACCAATTTTTTTCTAAATAACGGCCTACACCGTCATTCCAAACATCATATTCTGTGATATCCTGGGCTACGGCCTTGGTCGCATCCGAACCGTTGATAAGGCATACGCCCCATCCGGCTTTTTCTAACAAACCGATGTCATTGTCCAAATCACCGAACGCAATGATCTCATCCAATGGGATATTTACTTCTTTGGCATAATTTTCCAAAGCTAATCCTTTATTAACGCGTTTATCCTGGAATTCAATGGTAACATGGTCATCGGTTCGGAAAGTGATCACGGTATGCCAGTCTACATCCCCAAACGCAGCTGCCTTGGCAAGGATTTCATCCTCTAATTCCGGCAGGCAATGTACTTCAATCTTACCGGTCGGGTTGGCACATAGAAAATCGATGTCACCGATTTCTACATGGGAACGATTCCTTTTCTGAGAATCTCTTAAAAAGGTATCCATCCGTTTTGCGCGGATCATTTCATAAGCTCTTTCATAAATGATGATATTGCAGTCATATGGCATTAAAAATTCCACGATCTGACGGATGGAGTCGGTAGGAAGCTGGTAGAAATGTTCAATTTCATCTCTGCCTTTGGTCCATAAATCGCCGCCGTTCATACCAATCGCAAAATCGAATTCAAAACCTAAATTCCAATCCTTAGCTTTTCCGATTGTATTTTTATCCATAGGTCTGCCGGAGGCAATCCCAACCAAAACACCCTGCTCATGAAATTTCTGCATGGCAGCTCTTGTCTTAGGCATTAAATCGCCGCCTTTAATCGCAAGCGTACCATCGATGTCTGCCGCAAATACGGATATTTTTTCTAACATAAAAATTCTCCTTTTTCGTACTAAACTATTCTAACAAGAATCATAAGAATAATAAATATAATTATTTTTTTAAGTGTGACATTTGTGTGACAAATAAAGGATTATCTTATCCCCGTAAACAGAAAAGAATTTATGTTAGATTGTTTACGGAGGGAAGAAAAAAAATGATTAATAGACATGAAATTAAGTTAAAAGGAAAAAATGCGTTTAGAAATAACTATTGGCCATGTGTATGCGCTTCGATCGTTTTGACGGTGGCTGTTACAGGTATTATGTTCTACAGCACCTACAGCGTACAAAGCGGTGACCAATCGACAGTTGAGACAGCTGCTGCAGCTTTGGTAGGCGGTATTTCCATGATTGGTTATCTATTGTTAAAACCATTGGAAACCGGTGGAAAAGGCTTCTTCTTAAAAAATTCAGATCGTCCGGCATCACTCACTGAGTTAGCACGCGGATATGCGAATAATTTCTTCAATGGAATTATTACATATTTCTTAAGGGATTTATTTATCGCATTATGGTCGGTATTATTGGTTATCCCGGGTATTATGAAAGCTTATTCGTACCGTATGGTTCCGTATATCTTAGCGGAAAATCCGGATATCGGTCCAAAAGAGGCTTTGGATCGCTCCAGTGCTATGATGTACGGACATAGAATGGAAGCTTTCATGTTCGACCTTTCCTTTATCGGATGGTTTATATTAGCTATCGCAACATTAGGGCTTGCCGGTATTCTTTATGGTAATCCTTACCGCTATGCCTCTGATGCCGAGCTTTACAAAGAACTACGCAATCGAGCATAAAAAAACGCCAGAGATGGCAATGTCATTAAGTTAAGAGCTTGCTGATGACCGAGGACACTAAGAAATTAGTGCCCTCTTTTTTTTCGCAAATTTTGAATAAAAGTGTTGACAAGAAACATGAGGTGTGGGGCTTATTATCCATTTTCTCCAATGGATAATAAGCCCTTTGTTT
>CACYBS010000346.1 GCA_902772725.1 Erysipelothrix rhusiopathiae | reverse complement strand
AGCTTTAATCCATCATCCAGCTCCCTGGCAAGATCAATTTTTCCAACGGGATCTTCTAAACGAATCAACTGATCGATTCCACTGATACAGTCATTTAGTTTTGCCTCATTAAACACAAGGCGCTTTTTCACAGCAGATGAAACACCGTTTTGATCGGCTGCTTCCACATCCTTTTGATTGGCTTCAAAGATTTCGTCTTTATGATCTGTTAATATTTTTTGAATGGCAGCCAATGCTTCATTTCGCTTAGCACCGCTTGATGATGCCAGAACCGGTGCTGACAGTTTCATCTTTTTTACTTCTTCTTTTATGTTCATAACGATTCCTCACTATATTGAAACTATATTAACATATTTCTTTATGAAACTATTAAAAAAAGGGGATATCCCCTTTTTATCGTATAATTTTTATCGCCTGAATTGACATACAGGCAGGACCGCCCTGTGTCGTAAATACAGGAGAAAGCGGTAGAATTTCAATATATGCTTCAGGGAATTCATTCATAAATATTTTCTTAGTTAAAAGCGCAAAATCAGGGTTATCGGCATGGGAAATATAGAACTTATACGTGCTGTCTACCCCGTTTTCACGCATGTCAGCCGCAACATTGCGAACTACTTTTTTCTCCGTGCGTCCTTTTGTGAATTTTGTAAGGCGCTTGCCGTCCGGTGTTTTCTTTACTGCTGCAGTAAGATTTAATAAACCACCGATTGTCGCAGAAATTCTATCCAATCTGCCATTTCTTAAAAGATAATCAAAATCCTTTGGAATCAAATAAGAAATTTCATGGTCTCTGGATTTCATCAACATCGTTAATATTTCTTCAAGCGATGCACCTTCTTTGATCATTGCCAAAGCTTCCTGAACCATTGCACGATGCGGACCGCATAAAGTACGGGAGTTAAATACGTGAACTCTATCCGGATGCTCTGAGTCATTTTTAGCCATTACAGCGGATTGATAAGTACCTGATAATCCATCAGCCATTGCGATATCGATAATTTCATCTTCATCTGAATATTTATTATAAACATCAATTTTATTACCGATTGGAGGCTGCGAAGAAGTCGGAATAGCTCCTTCATTTAAAATTTTATAAATCAACTGCTCGGTTGTGATCTCGTCCAATTCCAGCCATGATTTTTCACCTATGGTAACTGAAAGCGGGCACATATCAAAGCCTAAATCTGCAGCTTCTTTGCTGTTATACAAAGCGGAAGAATCCGTTACTAATCTAATCATAATAAAAACATCTCCTTTTGGATTACGGTATCATCTTTAGTATTTAAAGTCAAGACACATAGTTTTAAAAACCATATAGAAAAGTGTTAATAATTATGTTATATTATTTTCATGGACAGAATTGCAGAAGAATTAGTGGCTTACCGCTTTCCCCGCTGGAATGAATTACCAAGCTTTGATATCTATATGGATCAGGTACTACATATTCTGAACAATATATTAAACCCTTTATATTTCCATACCCAGGAAGCTATAGTAACTGCCAGCATGGTAAACAATTATGTAAAGAATTCATTATTAAAGCCACCCGTAAAAAAACATTATGATCATACTCATGTTGCCTATTTAATCGTGGTATGTGTATTAAAGCGCTGTTTTTCACTAAGAGAAATCTCCGTTTTGATTGATATCCATGCCCATATGGAAGGCAGCTCTCTTGAAATGGCATATAATCGTTTTGTAGATTATTTTGAATTATATCTGCATGAGATTTTTAAAGACGGAAATGTGGATGCCATCCATTTACCCAACGATATTCTTTATGAACAGCAGCTGCTTGCCAATGTAGTACAATCTGTTGTCACAAAGATGTATGCCCAATACTGCATTGAAACGGCCATCCAAAACGGCCAAAAATAAACGAACCCGCTCAACAAAGCGGGTCTTTATTATTTATATCCTTTTCCCTGCATAAAAACAGGCGGCCAGGCCTTCATGACAGGTTCATCCAGCTTGATTTTAAAATCGCAGTAATCACCATCTTCAAAGCAGGTATGTTCGCGATACAGCGGCAAATTATAATGTCCAAGCATCACATAGTCCAGATTGCAGAGATAGGGCATATATTGACTGTATCCGTATTTCACGGCAAAGCAAGCCAAAGGACATACAAGATTATGGTAGCTGAAATCATATCCCTTTTCCGGTGGAATCTAGGTTTTGGTCTCAAAGCTTCCGGGATACTTTGCAGCATTTGCAGCGTTTTTTCGATCTTTTTTTGTATAAACTATTTGCGCTAATTTAGGATTACGGAGGACTTTTTTGGCAATGGCAGTTACCAGCTTTGATTGTGCATCAAAATACCTTTCATAACAAATCACCATTAAATGACCTGCTTCATGAAGTTCCGTTCCGTATTTTTTAAGCACCTCACCCATGGCCACAAAATAGTACGCACCGGTAAGATTGGAGGTTCCGCTTACATCATCTCCACCGATATAAGGGAAATTTTCCAAAAGATTGTTATCGTAATAATCCCATATTTCCCCTAAAACCTCTGCATACGGCTTTCCGGTTTGGTTTTCCAATTCCGGGGCAATATGTCGAAGATAATCATTCATGGTCTTTTTCAATTTCTTTTTATTATGAACATAATATTCATGCATATTCATACCTTCATTTCTCCAAATCAGACAAAGAGATCAAAAAGAGATAAGAGTTCTCTTAGGTTAGTATGCGCTAACTAATATGGCAGAAACATGTCTCTTTTTCAAGTTTCTAAAGACAAAAAAAATGGTACAGCCCAAAAGCCATACCATCTATTTATCTATCGTTCTATTTCGTGAATGAAAAGTCCGCTGCGAATTTTAGGTTCAAACCAGGTTGACTTTGGCGGCATCAATAAGCCGGCATCCGCTACGGCAAACAATTCCTGTATATCTGTTGGATACATACCAAAGCTTACCGCCGCATGATTCTGCCCATGGACGCGTTTTTCTAACTCATCCAGGCCGCGAATGCCACCCATAAACTCAATTCTTTGATCCGTACGCGGATCTTGAACATTTAAGATCGGCATCAATACCTCATCCTGCAGCAAAGCTACATCCAAAGATTCTACCGGACCGCTGTTTCTTCTTGTTTTCACTTCATCTTTTACATCCAGCTGATACCAGCCTGAAGGCAGATACATCATCATTTGACCTTTATGTTCAGGATATCTTTTGGATGCCTTTGTGATTGTAAAAACAGTTTCCAGCTTCTTTAAAAATTCTTCTTCCGTAAGACCGTTTAAATCTTTCACAAAGCGGTTATAGTCAATAATTTTAAGCTCGTTATCCGGGAAAAGCACACTTAAGAAATAGTTGAACTCTTCACTTCCATCATAATCCGGATGAGCTTCTCTTCTTTTTAATGCGACCTGAACTGCGGAAGCAGCACGATGATGTCCATCCGCAATATAGGTGTAAGGCACCTTTTCAAATAATTCAGAAAGTGTTTCTGTATCTTCTACGATCCATGCACGATGCGTGATCCCATCTTCTGCTGTAAAGTCATATAACGGCTTTTCTGCTTTAACGGCATTAATGATTTGATTGATATCTTCACGATGCCGATAAGCTAAGAAGATCGGTCCTGTCTGAGCTGAACATACATCCACATGACGAATACGGTCCTGTTCCTTCTTTTTCATCGTATTCTCGTGCTTGCGGCAGATGTTATTTAAATAATCATCCACACTGGATAAAGCGACAAGTCCTGTTTGAGAACGTCCATCCATCGTTAATTCATAAATATAGAAACATGGATTTTCTTCGCGAACAAAGATATCCTTTTCAATCCACTCCTGCAGCATTTCATTTGCCTTTTGGTAGACATCATCGGCATACATGTCATGGGTTGGCGGAAACTGCGTTTCCGGTCTGTCGATATTCAAAAACGCATACGGTCGGTTTACGACAAAATCTGCAGCTTCTGTGCGGGAATATACATCATAGGGCAGCGAAGCGACACGGTCAGCCAAAGCTTCATGCGGTCGCACTGCTTTAAATGGTTTCACTACAGCCATATTGTTAGTGCAAATTCTCCTTTCGATCCTAGGCAAGCGCCTGTTCCAGACGACTTCTTACCCGGGCAATGAATTCATCGGTTAAAACTTCATGGGTTTCAATGCCTTCTGCCAGCATACACAGATCCTTGGTCATATATCCGGCATTCAGTGTATCTAAACATGCCTGTTCCAAACAATCTGCATAGTGCATCAAATCTTCAAGGCCATCCTTTTCGCCTCGTTTACGTAAAGCACCTGACCACGCAAAGATGGTTGCCATCGGATTGGTAGATGTTTTTTCTCCTTTTAAGTAGCGGTAGTAATGACGGGTAACCGTTCCATGCGCTGCTTCATATTCATAATTTCCATCCGGAGATACAAGAACACTTGTCATCATCGCAAGTGAACCAAAGGCAGTGGATACCATGTCACTCATAACATCGCCATCATAGTTCTTACAAGCCCAGATCATACCGCCTTTAGAGCGGATCACACGGGCAACGATATCATCAATTAAAGAATAGAAATATGTGATTCCTGCTTCTTCAAATTTTGTCTTATATTCGGTTTCATAAATCTCTTCAAAGATATCTTTGAAAGTATGATCGTATTTCTTTGAAATCGTATCTTTGGCACCAAACCAGAGATCCTGTTTTGTAGTAAGGGCAAATTCAAAGCAGCTTCTTGCGAAGGAGATAATGGAATCATCCTTATTGTAAGAACCCTGCAGTACACCCTTTCCTTCAAAATCAAAGATTGTCTGGGAAGTCGTATTTCCATCTTCATCCGTGAATGTTAATACGGCTTTACCCGGCTTTTCAACACGCATTTCCGTACAGCGGTATACATCTCCATACGCATGACGGGCAATCGTAATCGGCTTTTTCCAATTGCGCACAGCCGGCTTAATGGACTCAATCATGATTGGAGCACGGAATACCGTGCCATCCAGAATTGCACGGATCGTGCCGTTCGGGCTTTTCCACATTTCATGAAGGTTATACTCTTCCACACGCTGTGCATTCGGTGTGATGGTAGCGCATTTTACGGAAACTCCGTATTTTTTATTGGCATTGGCTGCATCAATCGTTATCTGATCTCTTGTCTTGTCTCGATTTTCCAAGCCTAAATCATAATATTCTGTTTTTAAATCTACAAATGGACAGATTAGTTCATCCTTGATCTGTTTCCAAAGAATTCTTGTCATTTCATCGCCATCCATCTCAACTAATGGCGTTTTCATTTGAATTTTAGTCATATAAAATCCTTTCTCTGTTACAACGCTACTATTATAACCATTTCATGAATTCACATGCAACAATTGATTTTTATCGATAAATACCGGCATTCTTTTCTTCCAATGCCTTAATAAGATGATAAATCATATCATTATACGGTGTCTGCAGCCCCTTCTTTTCAGCCATGCGGACCAAGGTGCCGGAAAACATATCGATCTCTGTAGGTCGTCCGGCATCCAAATCCTGAAGCGTCGAATAGCGGGCATCCGGGTTTTTCTCATAGATAAAATCCGGACTTTTGGTGTCGACATAATCTAAATCAATTCCATAGGCATGCGCCGTTAAAATCACTTCTTCACGAAGCTTTGAGGCAATATAAGCCACATGTTTACTTTTTTGATACGCCTCTATTCCACAGGACAGTACTGCCTGGGGCAGATTTTCTGAAATATTCAGGGCAAATTTGCTCCAAATTGCCTTTTGAATGTCCTTTACAGGATGTGTGCATAAAGATGTATTTGAAAAAAACTGCTCTAATTGATCGTTTTCTTCATAGAAGATTCCCATATTCTCTCCTGCCGGAACTTCAAAGTTAACTTCACCGCTTACGCGCCTGGAAGCAATTTTGATGAGCGAATATACCATATGCTCCATTCCGATCCGCTCACCAATGATCTCTTCAGAATCTACTCCATTCAGCAGAGACATCACTAAAGTTTTTTCTGAGACCATTTTGGCAATATCGTCTATACAGTCTTTTAAAGCATTGTATTTAACACCCACAATTAATAAATCAACATCGGTTAATTCTTCCGGTTTTCTCACTTTTAACGAAATTCTTCTGCCGTTGATAATTCTTCCTTCTTTTTTTAATTGATCATAACGGTCTGATGATGCAGCTACATAAAAATCAGAATATTGATTTAAGCATTGAATAATATAAGATCCAATTGCTCCGGCTCCTAATAACACTACTTTTTTAATCATACGAAAACCCTCCGTCTTTATTATAAAAAAAAGATCTCCGTTTAGGAAATCTTTATATTGATATAATATCGGTCACCGCGATAATAAGTTTCGCTGTACTTTATAATTCTTCCTTCATCATTGCGGTAAATAAGCTGTTTTAAGATCATCGGCTGTTTTTTGTTGATCTTTAACTGCTCACATACCCCATCCGGAGGTAATACGGTTCGAATCGAAAGAGCAATATCTGCCGGTTTTTGATCAATTGCTTCAATTTCATCAAAATCTGCAGATAAATAATAACTGACAGAATAATTCATCTTGACTTTATTGAGCGATGCGATCACAACCTTTGAGAAAAAGCGGGTCTGTTTATTAATTCCAAGTGCAGCTGCAGCTGTCTGAGATAACATTCTAAACTCTTCTTTTTCTGAATAATGAAAATCATCCTGTTTTTCATCCGGACCTAACGGTATTTCTACTAATCCGGGTTTCCATGCCACAAAGGTTCCTACACCGCTTTTCCGCGAAATCAACCCCTCATTTTCCAAACATTTAAATGCTCCCCTTGCGGTAACACGAGATACCTTATACTCTTCTTGAATTTGAAGT
>CACYBS010000345.1 GCA_902772725.1 Erysipelothrix rhusiopathiae | reverse complement strand
GTAAAGAAAGGTGAGTAGTATTATGTGTGACGCATTAGGTATTATTGCATATAATGATCCGACTGTTTACGTCAGCGGACTTGAAAAATATCGCCCACTTGCGGCAATCAATTTCTTAGGAAGATACCGTCTGGTTGACTTCCCAATCTCAAACATGGTTAACTCCGGAATCGAAGATATCGATGTTTATATTAACGGAAATCCACGTCCAATGATCGAACATTTAGGCAGTGGACGTCAGTTCAACATTAACTCAAAACATGGTAACTTAAACTTATTCCCTCTTTATTTACAAGAAGGAACAAGAAACCGTTTCTATGTACCGGATATCGCAAGCTACTATGATACTTTAGACCGTATCGAAGAAGCTACCGGTGACTATGTTGTTATCGCTCCGGCTAACATCATTTATGTAGCCAACTATGCAGATTTATTAGATCAGCACGTTCAGAGCGGTGCCGACATCACTATTTTATTCACTAATGTTTCAGACGCTAAAGATAAATACAGAGGCGCTGACTTATTAGATATGAACCGCCAGAGAGGCGTTCTTGGTATCAAACAGAACCAGGGAACTGCAAAGAATGCTGCATTATCTTTACAGACTTATATCTTAAAGAAGAGCGTATTCATGGATCTTGTTAAAGAAGCTAACGCTGTCAGTGGAATGTATTGGTTCAAAGACATCGTTAACGATCATTGCGGCGATATGGATATCCGCGGCGTTAAGTACAACGGCAAAGTATATTCAATCAATGATTTACCTTCATATTTCGAATGCAACATGGCTATGTTAGACGAAGCTTCTTTGAAAGCATTCGGAAACCCTGATTGGCCAATCTACACTCGTACAAGCGATTCTGCTCCTACTATCTATGGTAAGAACGGATCTGCAGAGAACTCATTCATCTCTAATGGATGCACAATCGACGGTGAAGTTAAGAACTCTATCGTTGGCCGTGGTGTTATCATCGGTAAGAACGCTCAGGTTGACAGCTGCGTACTTATGCCGGGTGCTGTAATCGGTGACAACGCAATCTTAGCTGACTGCATCATCGATAAGGGTGCTAAGATTACTAAGAAGAAAGAACTGTTCGGTACTGCCGAAGATCCTATCTATGTAGGAAGAAAGGAGAACATTTAATGGCTTCAATTTTAATGGTTGCTGCTGAAGGTTTACCTTTCATCAAGACAGGTGGTCTTGCTGATGTAGTTGGATCTTTGCCAATCTCATTAACTGAACTGGGCCATGAAGTTAAGGTTGTTCTTCCTCTTTATAAGAAAATTGCTGAAAAATATCTCGACAATCCGGATATGCATTTCATCTGCGAATACTCTGTTTCTATTAACTACAGAGAAGTTCCGGTAAGAATTTACTCACAGACAGTAAATAACGTTGCTTATTTCTTTGTTCAGCATCAGGGATATTTTGAAAGAGATACACTGTATGGATATGACGATGACGGAGAACGTTTCGCATACTTCCAGAAAGCAGTTATCGAAATGTTGAATCAATTAAACTACTGGCCACAGATTATCCACTGTCATGACTGGCAGACCGGTATGATCCCTTGTATGGTTAAGGAAACTCATGATAACGACGGACGTTACCGCAATATCCGCTTTATCTATACAATCCATAACCTTGCATTCCAGGGTAACTTCGGACCTGAAATGCTGGATTCCTGCTTAGGTCTTCCTTGGTACTTATTCGATAACGGAAACGTACGTTATGACGGCGGTATTTCATTCATGAAATCTGCAATCCTTTATTCAGATAAGGTTACTACAGTTTCTCCTACATATTCACAGGAAATCCTGACTCCTCAATACGGAGAACATTTGGAAGCTGTATTGAACATGCGTAAGTATGACCTTTGGGGTATTGTTAACGGAATCGACATCGAACTTTGGAATCCAAAGACTGACCCGGAAATTCCTTATCACTACGACAAGGTTAACGTTAAGGAAAATAAATTAAAAGACAAATTAGCTCTGCAGAAGGAACTCGGACTTGAAGAGAATCCTGATGTATTGTTAGTTGGTGTTGTATCTCGTTTAACTTGGCAGAAGGGATTCTATCTGATGATGGAACAGTTAGATGCAATCTGTGCTGCTCCAATCCAGTTAGCAATCTTAGGTACAGGTGAAACTCAGATCGAAACTAAGTTCAGAGAACTTGAAAACGGAAACAAGGGTAAGATCTGCTTCTATCAGGGCTACAGCGAAAGCTTAGCACACCGCATTTATGCAGGTAGTGACTTATTCTTAATGCCTAGCTTGTTCGAACCATGCGGTCTGTCTCAGTTATGCTCTTTACGTTACGGAACTCTTCCATTAGTACGTGAAGTTGGTGGCTTAAAAGACACTGTACAGCCATATAACGAATACGATAAGACCGGAAACGGATTCAGCTTTGCAAACTACGATTCCAACGAACTGATCCACACATTGTATTATGCAGTTGATGTATTCTACAACCGTAAAGAGGATTGGGAAATCTTAAGAACTAACGCTATGAACTCTGATGTATCATGGCAGCAGAGTGCAAAGACTTACGACCTGTTATACAAGGAAGTGTTGGGTTAATATTCAGCTTATAGATTACGAGGTGATCCATCTCAAATGGACACCTCGTATTCCTTGTGAAAACAATAGAGACCTTGATAGTTGAATTTATGCTTTATATAAAGGCCCAAAGAGAGATAGGGTAAAGAAAATTAAACAATTGTACCGGGGGATTCCCGTTATGAGAAGAGTATTGAAAGTATAATACAAATTCTGCTTTTCAAGGTGTAAAAATTCGTTTAGGTATTGTTTTATTAAACGAAATAGAATAAAATATTTTTAGACTTTATTAGGAGGAAAAAATAATGAAACAAGTAACTGTTACTGTAATCGATCCAGTTGGACTTCACGCTCGTCCTGCAACTGTAGCTGTAAACGCTGCTAGCAAATTCAAAAGTGAAATCAATGTAGCTTTCAAAGGCCGCGAAGTTAACATGAAATCTATCATGGGCGTTATGTCTCTTGGTATCCCAACTCAGTCTGAAATCACTGTAAGCGCAAACGGTGATGACGAAGAAGAAGCAATCGCTACAATCGAAAACGTATTACGCGAACAGAAAATTATCGCTTAATTTAGACTGTACAAATTGAAGGGGCTGTGTAAAAACCTCCAAAATTAACTAGAGGTTTTTACAGCCCTTTTTTATATTTGTATGACTTTTTAGCTTCTTGGTTTTTTGATTTCTGCTTCTTCTTTTTTACTTTGTTCGATAGTCGTTTGGCACTTGGCTTTTTAAATTTTTCTGGTTCGATATCATCGGGAGCCTTCCAATTGCTGGACTTCCATTTTCCATTAAAAAATTTGAATAGTTTACGAATGTTGTATCCCAGGATTGTTAACGCGAATTCCATCCTGACCCTGTCAATACTTGTTCTTCGGAACCGGGTGTATCCCATATCCTGCTTTACCACACCGAAAGCTCCCTCAGCCTGTATGCTTCGGTTTACTCTCATCTCAATCCCCTTAACAGACAATAAGTTTTCTTCCGCCTGCTGCCTGTACCGTACCATTTCCGGATTGATTTCAAAAATCTTAAAGTCTTCATCCTTGATGTTCTGCCACTGCTTGCAGTAATCACTGAATGCACAGTCACTGCACCCTTCGACTCTATAAAATACGTTGCCAGCCTTCTTGGCATGCCGGTCTTTCAGTTGAACCTGGCTGCCTATTTTTCCGGACAGGCATATGATAGAACCATCATCCTGCAGAATGTAACGGATTGGTCTTTTTCCAGTTACGTTTCCTTCCCACGACTGGTGCTTTACGTAGTTTTCAATATTATTTTGTTTCAAAAATTTATAATTGATAAGACTTCCATATCCAGCGTCGGCACACACTCTTGTCGGGTAAAAACTGTAATACTCATGGATTTTGTCTAATGCCGGGATCAATTCTGTTATATCTGTTCTTGCCTGGCTTACATAATAGGCAGCCACCATTCCATTGGCCACTACGATTTGTATGTTATATGCAGCATGCATATTGCTTCCCAGACCAGAATAATAATCTGTTTTCAATGTCATGGCCGTCGCATCGTGATCCGTTTTATAGTATGAATTTCGGTCCGGTCCGCAGATGTTTTCCTTTTCGGTGTATTCTATCGATTTCTCCAAATACTTCTGGAATTCAGCGTATTGTTTCCTGCGCTTTTTTAAATCCGGCTCCGGACAGCTTTCAACCATCCTGTGAAACTCGGTCAGCTTGGAAGCAACCATTTTTACTTCAATGATTCCTTTTTCCGGCAGACCTCTGTCCAGCCCGACCTCCTTCAGGAGATCTCTTATCTTATCGCTCAGCCGCAGATGATAAGTGGTTGGTTTCCAGACAAACTTATATTTATTAGCGTCAGCTTCTATTTTGGTTCCATCGATAAAGACATCCTCCATTGTCACCTGCATCACATGGAACATGTGCGTCATCAGTTTATAAAACAGCTTTTCATAATTGGGAAGGATATAAACGTTGATAAAATTTCCAAACGTTTTAAAAGCCGGGTGCTCATAGTCCATCAGATACATATATCTAAGATCAAACTTACAGGAAGCTTCTATCTCTCTGAGAGTACCTTTTCCAAAGGCGAAGCCATAGAGGATCGTCGCAAATAGGTGACATGGATTATAGGTGGCTCTTCCACCGGCAGATTGATTATTGCCTTTAGACTGATCGTTTACTTTGACAGAATTCAGAATTTCAGATACACCGGATTTTTCCAAAAATTGGAGAAATTTATCCAATTTCTCCACTTCCTTCACATCCAAAGCGTAGTAATAGAACAAACGCGAGGTTCTTGTGGTAAAATTAAACATGGTCAATATCTCCTAAGCAAGGATATTGTACCAAAACGGCTCCGGGTTCGATTCCCT
>CACYBS010000344.1 GCA_902772725.1 Erysipelothrix rhusiopathiae | reverse complement strand
TGTTTTTGTTAATTTAAAACTGAGCCATTTTTCAATGAAATCCAATTGAAAATTGAGCCAGTTTTTTTATATGCCTCCTCTGCGATAATAAACGTAGAAGGAGGTTAAAAGGAGATGAAGACAATTATGGACAGGGCAACAGTTATCAACCTGTTAAAAAAGGGATATTCTGTCAGAAAGGTCAGCCGTATGACGGGTATAGCGAGAAACACCATATCGAAAATCTGGAAGACCTACAATAGTGAATTAGAAAAATTAACTTCGTCTGGGAAAGAACCCAACGTACATGAGATCACAGAAATTATAGTGAATGGTACTCCCTATGATTCCTCGAACCGCACAAAAAGAAAATATACCGCAGAAATGGAAACAGCCCTTAGAAAGATTCTTAAAGATGAAAAGCTCAAAACAGAGCGTCTTGGAATAAACCATAAGCAGAAATTAACAAATGTTCAGATTTATGAATTGATCAGGCAGCAGGGGTTCGATATAGGAAGATCTACCATCTGCAACCGCATACGCGAAATAAGAGATGAAGCCAGTGAGGCGTTCATCAAGCAGGAATATGAATTCTGCGACCGCTTTGAATATGACTTTGGAGAGGTAAAGCTTTTCATCCGGAATCAAAGTATCAAGGCTTTCCTTGCGGTCATCACTTCGCCGGCATCGCATTTCAGATGGGCCTATCTTTACACAAATACGAAGATGGAGGTGTTCATTGACTCACACGCAAGATTTTTTGAAATGGTCGGCGGCTCCTATAAAGAAGGTGTATATGATAACTGCAGATGTGTTGTCTCCAAGTTTATTGGGAAAAATGAAAAAGAACTGAATCCGGAGCTCATCCGATTATCTGTCTATTATGATTATGAAGTAAATGTCACCAACTGCTTCTCCGGAAACGAAAAAGGCACGGTTGAATCCGCTGTCAAATGGGTGCGCAACAAAACATTCGCTCTTAAATATGAGTTTGATTCATTTGAAGAAGCTGAACAGTATCTGCAGGAAGAGCTGGTCAAGCTAAACAGCGGCTCCCTGATCGAGGAAGAAAAGAAACATCTGAAGCCGTACCGTCCCAAATACGAAGCGGCCGTAATTACCGAAAACAGAGTGGATAAGTATTCGTTCATCCATGTGGACAATAATCTTTATTCTGTCCCGGATGCGCTGTCTGAAAAGAAAGTGATGGTTAAGACATATCCCAATGATATCGAGATTTACTACAAGAAAGAAATGGTTGCCACTCACAAAAGAGCAGCCGGAAAAGGAAAAACGTGCATAGAAATACGGCATTATCTACACACGTTTGAGAAAAAGCCGGGAGCTCTTAGAAATTCACTGGCACTGAAGAGCATCCCTGAATTGAAACGGCTTTTCGATACCTATTATAAAGACAAGCCAAAAAGATTTATAGAGATTTTAAGAGAAAATAAAGAGGAAGATATGGAAACCATCATCCAGAAACTTACACCGGCCGAACAAATGATCCAGATCCAGTCCAGGGTAGATCAGAAGGCGGATGAGCAAATCAGCGAATTAATGAAATTATTCACAGGAGGAGAGAATGTATACCATTAAGGAATGTGCAAATATACTGAAGCTGCCATTTATAAAAAACAATTATGAAGAGTGTCTGAAGGAGGCGCATGTCAAGGATATGAGTCACGAGCAGTTTCTGATCGAGCTTCTAAATAACGAACTGGATCTGAGAAGCAGCAACGGTGTCAGGAACAGGATCAAGAACGCAAGATTTCCTAATAAGATGCTCCTTGAAGATTATGAGAGAGAGCATATCAGTACAGAGGTTAACATGAAGATCAGAGAACTTGAAACACTGGATTTCATCGACAATAACCGTAACGTGATATTGATCGGTAATCCTGGTACTGGGAAAACTGCACTGGCAATTGCGCTGGGAATGAAGGCATGCATGGAAGGAAAAACCGTGCTGTTTATAAGCATTCCAACACTGCTGATCGAGTTAAGGGAGGCGATGAACCAAAATCAGATTATGAAATATAGAAATAAATTTGAGAAATATGATCTGTGCATACTGGATGAATTTGGCTACTGTTCGTTTGACAAGGAGCGTGGCGAGGTGCTGTTTAATCTGCTTTCAAGCAGAAATGAGAAAGGATCGATGATTATCACATCGAATCTAACCTTCAATAGATGGAATGAAATATTTAACGATACAGTGCTGACAGGAGCTATCATTGACAGACTGTCTTATGAATCATATTTAATAGATATGTCGGGAGAAAGTTATCGAACTCTGGCGACGAAAAAATGGTATGAAAATCAGTCGAAATAACTAAAAACGAGAAGGCTGAATTAAGCAGCCTTCTCTTAAAAATGGCTTAAATTGTGGCTCAATTTTCAATTGGATTGTGGCGCAATTTTCAATTGACAAATACA
>CACYBS010000343.1 GCA_902772725.1 Erysipelothrix rhusiopathiae | reverse complement strand
GCTTCAACAAATGGTGGTGGAAGTGGAAACCTCTAAATTTACTTTCTGGTGGCATGCCTATACTGGCTAAGAGATATAAGGGAAAGATTCGTATCAATCGGTGTGGTGTATATCAGTATCGTGATTCTGAAATAGGAATTGAACAGACGTTTTTGAATATCACGATAAAGTTCGGTACTGTGGAAAGCTTTAGTAACTCGATAACAGCTACAATTGAAACTGTTAATAACGAAAAGCAACTTATTTATACCTATTTGAATACTCCGAGGGCAGAGATTCAAGATGGAAGTCCAATCCATTATGGAACAGCAATGCTGAAGATTGATGATCCAAAGCATCTTATGGGAAACTATTATACAATCAGACAATCCAGAGGCTCTATGGATTTTGAAGCGGTAAAAGAAAAATCATGATTGACTTATAGAACCTTTTGTGCTGAACTACGGGGCCTACTCTATTATAGTTATTAATGGGTTGATAGAATAAAGGCATCTGAAAACAACATATTTATAGATAACAAATTCAATTAAAGTGAACAATCCCTAGAACCGGTGAAGGTTCCGGGGATATTTTTCGTAAATAGGAATAATCATTCTTCAAAGATAATCTCTTCCTGATTGGTGTTATATACATCAATTCTGTGATGAATATCTATTTCTGAATATTTCACCCGGATGGTAACACCGTGTTAATGAAATGGTAACGATGTATTAATAATGATGGTAACGTTATGTTAATCTTATGGTAACAGGCACGCAAGTGCTTTTTTAAGGTGAGGAAACATTCAATAAAGAAGGGTGCGGGATGTCATATGGTATACCGCAGCCCTTTGTTAAATGAATATTCCGGTGTGGCGGAGCCACCCAATCCGTTATATGAGACCACCCCAATTCCGCTGATGGGAGCCGCCTATTCCGAAAATGGGGACCAGTGGAAAACAATAAAAAAAATTATAAAAGAAAAACCGATCGGGCCAAGCGATCGGAAGCGGGGCCTCATTCATGTGGCCCAGGGTCATAAAATAAGCTCGGACATATTATGCAAAGAACAGTGAAAAAACCGCATCCGTATATTCCTCCCAATGTACAGGCCGGGATGTACGAATAAAAAAATGAAAAGCCATTGACAGGGATAAATCAAAACCAATCAAAATATTAAAAAAAGTAAAATAAAATTAATAATCCCTCCCGGGGAGCGTGCCAGGGGGAGGCACGCGGATCTGACAGGAAAAGCTGTTGTATTCGGCGACTGGGGCCTTCAGGCCGAGTGCTTGCGCGAGAGGAGCCGAAGAGGAGAACTGCAGGACTGCAGCCCAGGTGTTAAGTTTCCTTCAGGCATCTTTCTGTTTCATGCAGATGATGGCATCATATCAGGAATGTCTGGCATAAAAAACGGACAGACTTGTGGCCCGGGGTAGCGGAATCATCAGAATAATATAAATAAGAGCCGGAAATGCCATGCAAGGACACAGCCCCGGCTCTTAGTGCATGCTATTTTTTCAGTTTGGTATAGTCCTCCCTCATGGAATTTCCATGAAGCTCTATCGTATAAGAAGAATTTACAATTCTGTCCAGTATCGCATCCGCGACAGGGCCTGCCCCCAGTCTCTCGTGCCAGCCTGCAGGAGTCCACTGCGAGCAGAATATTGTTGATTTTCTGTTTGTCCTGGATTCCATGAGCTCCAGAAGGTCATTTCTTTCCGACTGGCTGGCTGCTACAAGCAGGAACTCGTCGAGTATGAGAAGATCGTATTTCTGCAGCTGTTTCAGGTACTGGCGGAACTGCCCCTGGATCCGTTTTGCCTCAAACTCAGAAAATAATTCCGGCAGGCGGATGTACTTTGTTTTGAGGCGCTCCCTGCATGCATTGATTCCGAAGGCACAGGAGAACCAGGTTTTCCCGCATCCTGATGCCCCAATAAGAATGATATTCAGGTGATTGCGGATATACTCATTAGTGCCAAGCTCATCAATCATTCCCTTGTCAAGTTTTCTTTCAGGCTTGTAATTCACATC
>CACYBS010000342.1 GCA_902772725.1 Erysipelothrix rhusiopathiae | reverse complement strand
TCCCAGCTCATAGGCAGTCTCAATACCGGCAACGGTATTTTCTGCAGCTTCATTACCTCCTGCTCTATGAGCTATGATGCGGGTTGTAACAGTTGTCGGAAACACTTCATCAAAATGATTGTATAAAACTATTGAAAGTCCGGCGATGCATATTATGGCACACACAAAAGCCATATTAAGAACCGGATGCTTCTGATGATCTCTGATTGGATAATATACCTGCTTCCCTTCCTTATACGTATAGTACAGCTGGGTAAGTTTCATAACGTATAAAGGTGTACTGTATAGTCCGGCTAAAGTTGATAAGACAATTCCCAACATCATCACAAAAAGAGTCAACACCCGGTGCATTCCCTTGCTCATAGGAATCAAATCAATCAATAACAGCGGAAGCACAATGGTAACGATCGCAATCGTCGCTAAAACGAGAATACCGGTCAAGGCATAGATGATATTCTGCTTGAAATAATCGCGTCTATTAACCTTCATGAGCGCCTTGGATTGTATTGATGCTTCATGAAGTGAATAATTATCCAAAATTACTCCGTGAAGAATAAATATATTGGCAAGCCCAATCATTAAAAAGATGATGACCGCAATAATCGTTAACGCAAGATAGAGCGGTGTGGCATTAATAACAGATGTGATAAATGTCGGAATATACAATCCCTGGGTTAAGGATATGGATACTCCAAATCCAAGAATAGGTGCTAAAAGTGCTATGTATAAGATGACGCCGATTCCATTAATTTTCATAAATGCAGGCATCACTTCGGATGCTTTCTTAATATTGGTGAAAACTTGCGTTTTTCTTCCTTTTATCAAATCTCCGCTTAGCTCAATCATTGCGATCAAATCCAATGCGACATACACAAGTAAAGTTACAAATCCAATAAAGATGATCAGTAAGCCCTGCCATGTTGTAAACAAAAACAGGAAATCCCCGCTGGAGAGCGCAACCCTTCCAGTGCTTTGAAGAAGCGCATTAAATATTTTATTTAATACATATAACCAAACGGATAACACACTTTTTGTAACCAGCTGATATTTCAGCACATCATACATTGCCTGCCAATATGGCAAAAGTTTCTGTTTCATGATATCTCCCCTATCAAACAATAATACTTTACCTTTAGAATACTCCTTTTTTCCTATATTTTAGAAAAATTAAACATTTTCAATATTTTCCTGTATTTCATCCCATACAGGATCTAAGGCATCGATGACCTTTCGGTATACATGATATCGTTTATCGTAATACCTAAAAGATTCTGCATTTGGTTCGTATCTTCCGTCAACCTCTGACATCGACTGTACAGCCTGGTCCAGTGTATTGTATTGGCTTGCCGCAAAAGCTGCCGCAATAGCACATCCCAATGCTCCTGTCTGGTGTGCCTTAATCGTTTCAACCGGTATTTTCATGATATCCGCAAACATCTGTGACCACACTTTAGAGTTGGCTGCCCCACCTGATAGACGGATTACTTCCGGTGCATCTCTTCCGGTTTCCATCAATTTTTCAAAGTGATATCGATGTCCATAACAGATCCCTTCAAAGATGCTTCGAAACAGAACCCCTCTGGTATCACTGACGGAAAGACCGATCAAAGATCCCCTGGCATTTGGATGGACATTGGATGCCATCAAAAACGGTAAGAAAATAGGTACAAACTGCTTATAAGATATGGCTTCAACCTTTTTATTAATCGTGTCATAGATATCCGATGATTTTACATCCGGCATCAGTTCCTTGATAAACCATTCCAAATTACCGGCAGAGGTCGGTGAGGACTGCTCAATCAAATAATAAGGCTCAATGCAGAATAAAGAATTCATTACATTATTTCCTTCAAGCGATGGTTTTAGATCCGGGTATTCATTTATTGACCAGGTCCCGGCAATCATACAGATTTTCTCCGGCGATAAAACGCCCGAGGCAATGGCGCACGCATTGATATCAAACATGCCCCCAATCACCGGTGTTCCTTCTTCAAGTCCGGTTAAAGCAGCTGCATCTTTGGTAACATAGCCGGCAACTTCTGTAGAAGTACAAATAGGTGGAAGAGCATCCATTACTTCCGGAATGTTGAAACATTCCAATAATCTTAAATCAAAAGCCTTCTTTGAAAGATTCATCATTCCGGTTCCGGAATAATCCGTAATTTCCGCTTTGGCCTTACCGGTTAAGCGAAAACGGATATAATCCTTACATTCAAAAACCCATTTGATATTTTGATAATTTTCCGGTTCATTGTCCTTTAACCATGCCAGAAGTGCAACCGGTTGTGAAGCCATCACATGCTGGTAAGAATATTGAAATGCCTTTTTTTCCGTTCCATCCTTTCGCCATTTGGTGACATAACCGTAAGCTCGATTATCTGTAGAAATAATCCCGTTTCGAACAGGACATTCATCTTTACCCCATAGATACATTCCTTTACCATGGCCGCAAATACCAATTCCCTTAATTTCATTCGATTTGACTTTGG
>CACYBS010000341.1 GCA_902772725.1 Erysipelothrix rhusiopathiae | reverse complement strand
CGGCATCCCCATGCGATGATGTTGCACTGCCGCTGACGGAAACCACTTTTGAACAAAGATATTCCACCATATGGAAATAGTAGGCTTCATTGCCATAGAGAACACCGCCACCATATTCTTTCTGTTTATTCCATCCTTCTAAATAAGAACCGCTGATATAAGACTGTCTAAACTCCATATAGCGGATTTCTCCATAGGTCTTATTTTGGATGATTTCTTTAATCGGTTCATAAACAGGTAAGTATGGTGTCTTTACGGCTTCACTTAAAAATAAATGTTTTTCTTCGGCAATCTGTTTTAATTCCTTAGCTTCAGATTCATGCAGTACAAAAGGCTTTTCCACAATCGTATGTTTACCTGCAAGAAGTGCTTTTTTGGCATAGGTATAATGCAGGCTGTTAACTAACGGAATATAAACGGCATCGATGGTTTCATCTTCTAAGATTTTATGATAGTCATCGTATGCGTTCTCAATATTATATTCTTTGGCAGTTTTTTCAGCCTTTTCGAGGCTTCTCGAGGCAATGGCACATACAATGCCATCCTCCGTGCATTCCATCGCCTTGATGAATCGGGGAACCATGGATGCAGTAGATAATATTCCCCAGCGTATCTTTTTCTTATTCATATCAATTTCTCCTGATTTCATAATACTATAAGCTGTTATAACAATGCACTGAATATTGAAATTGATATCCATTTCGCTAAAAGTGCTATACTCGTTATTGAGGAAAGAATATGGAAAAAGAAAGTGAATGTAGACTCTGGGCAATAAAAGATCCATTGTTAACAGAATATCATGACCATGAATGGTGCAAGATTTGTCATGATGATCAAATGATTTTTGAGTTATTGTGTTTGGAAGGGCAGAGTGTTGGCTTATCATGGCGGACAATCATCAATAAACGCAAAGCCTATAGAGAAGCATTTTATAATTTTGATATTGAAACATGTGCGAAATTATCCGATGACTATTTAGACAGCTTACTCAACAATACAGAACTAATTCGAAATAAAAGTAAGCTTTACAGCATTCGCGCCAATGCGATTGCCGTAAAAAAGATCATTGAACAATATGGAAGTTTAGACAAATTCGTATGGTCATATACCGATGGTAAACAAATCGTCAATCATTGGAAAACATTTCAAGAAGTTCCGACTCAGACAGATATTTCAAAGATAATGAGCAGAGATTTCAAAAAGTTAGGGATAGCCTTTGTCGGACCGGTTATCACATATTCTTTTATGCAGTCCATCGGCATGGTCAACGACCATCTGATTGACTGCCCAAATAGATAAGGAGAACACAGATGATTAAAATTTATGGATTACCAACCTGTCCTTATTGTGATTATATTTATGAGCAGATTAAAGGACGTGAAGATGAATTTGAATATATCAATATCGGTGAGCATATCAAAAATATGAGTGCCTTTACCCGATTACGTGACAGCAGTCCTGTCTTTGATCATTCAAAAGAAATCGGCGATGTCGGCATACCGGCCTTTGTATTAGAAGATGGTACCATTACCTTAAAGCCGGAAGATGTCGGCCTTGTGGAATACGGATCCTAATAAAAGAGGCTGTTACGAAATGAAATAATTTCGTAACAGCTTCTTTTTTTATAAGTAAAACGAATGATTTAGCCTCGAAATTCGAATTGTTTCATAAGAATTTATTATTTTAGACTAATAATAGGAGATCAGGTATAGAAAAGAGGATTCAATATGGAACAATTTGAGTTTATAAAGAAGAATTTCGGTTTTGGATGTATGCGTCTTCCAATGAAAAACGGAGAGGTAGACTTAGAAGAAACGAAAAGAATGGTCGACTATTTTATTGATCATGATTTCAATTATTTTGATACAGCGCATGGATATCTTCAAGGAAAAAGTGAGTTGGCTTTAAAAGAGTGTCTTGCGAACAGACATCCAAGAGAGAGTTATATTTTGACCAATAAATTGACAACCAGCTTCTTCAATAAGGAAGAAGATATTCGTCCTCTGTTTGAGAAGCAGTTAGAAGCGTGCGGTGTTGAATATTTTGATTTCTATTTAATGCATGCACAAAACTCTCAGCACTTTGAAAAATATAAAAGATGCCATGCCTATGAAACGGCCTTTGAACTCAAAAAAGAAGGAAAGGTCAAACATGTAGGTATTTCTTTCCACGATAAGGCAGAAGTATTGGATCAAATTTTAACAGAATATCCGGAAATCGAAATTGTTCAGATCCAATTCAATTATCTGGATTATGAAAGTGCATCCGTAGAATCCCGCAAGGTATATGAAGTGTGTGTTAAACACGACAAGCCGGTATTGGTAATGGAACCGGTCAAAGGTGGAAACCTTGTACGACTTCCTGAAGAAGCCCAGAAGATTCTGGATGACTTACATCAGAATTACTCCAATGCAGCTTATGCGATCCGCTTTGCGGCATCCTTTAAGAATATTCGTGTTGTATTGTCCGGTATGAGTAATCTGGAACAGATGAAAGACAATGTATCCTTTATGGAGGATTTTAAGCCGTTAAATGAAGAAGAGATGGCAGCTGTTAAAAAGGTATGTGATGTATTCAATTCTAAGAATATGATTCCATGTACTGCTTGCCGCTATTGTATTGAAGAGAGCTCCTGTCCAAGAAAAATCTTAATTCCGGATATGTTTTCAAACTACAATACAAAAAAGACGTTTGGAGATTGGAATGCGGACTATTACTACAACAACGTTCTTACTTTGACTAACGGAAAAGCTTCGGACTGCATTAAATGTGGCAAGTGTGAAAGAGTATGTCCTCAGCATCTTCCAATTCGAAATTTATTAGTACAGGTTGCAGCAGAATTTGAATAAGGAGGATTTTATGGAAAAAAGAAGATTAGGAAATACAAACATGTTCGTAAACCCGGTAGGACTTGGCTGTATGGGATTTTCTCATGCGTCCGGGGATCCATTACCGGAAGAAGTATCTGTTAAGACATTACGAGAAGCCTATGAGCTTGGTTACGATTTCTTTGATACAGCCGAAGCGTATACAGGAGTATATCCGGATGGAAGCATCTCCTATAATGAAGAATTAGTAGGCAAGGCATTAAAAGATGTTCGTGATAAGGTCATTATCGCAACCAAGATGGGCGTATCCCATAATCCGGACCGTTCTTTAAAATTAGACAGTAAACCGGAAACAATCCGCAGATCACTTGAAAAGTCATTGGAAAGACTCGGAACTGATTATGTGGATTTATATTACCAGCACCGCATTGATCCAAATGTAGAGCCGGAAGTAGTTGCCGAAACGATGGGCGAATTAATCAAAGAAGGAAAGATTCGTGCCTGGGGTATTTCGGAAACTACAGAAGAATATTTACGAAGAGCAAATGCCGTAACACCGGTGACTGCCATTGAAAACCGCTATTCCATGATGGCAAGATGGCATGAATCTATTTTCCCGGTATGTGAAGAATTAAATATTGCCTATGTGGCATTCTCTCCGATGGCCAACGGTTTCTTGACCGGTGCTTATAATCCAAATACAAAATTTGAAGGTGCACAGGACTATCGTGCCAATATGCCGCAATATACCGAAGAGGGTTATGCCAAGGCAAAAGATTTATTGGAACTGCTTCAAAAAATGGCAGATGAAAAGAACTGCACTATGGCACAGTTATCTCTGGCATGGATGATCTGTAAAAAGCCATATATCATTCCGATTCCGGGTTCCCGAAAGATTGAACGTTTAAAGGCAAACTTTGAAGCCGGCAACACCATCGTAACACCGGAAGAAATTGCCTTAATTGATTCCAAGCTGGATACGATGAGTTTCGAAGTATTCGGAGGGCATAAGTCAAAATAGGCTTGCGTATTCCTTTAAAAACTAGGAAAATATTAATGTAATAATACTTAAATACATCTAGGGAAAGTAAAGGAGTTGACAAGTTATGTACAAAAAAAGCGCACAGGAAATTCATGAAAAGATGTTTCCGGGATATCCGGTAAATGAAAATGATCCGGACTATGATTATACCGTTCGATACGAAAACTGGGCATATGATGCCGTATTAAATGCCAATGATCTTCCGGATAGAGAGCGTACTTTAGCGACTTTGGCAACCTGCATGGGATGCGGAGGCGTTGATGAATTTGGTTATCTCATTCCTTCCGCAATTCAATCCTTTGGGGTAAAGCCGGAAGAAATCAAAGAATTGGTTTATCAGGGAACGGCATATCTAGGAATCGCAAGAGTATTCCCGTTCTTACAAAGATGCAATGAAGTTTTTAAACAGTTCGGCATTGAAGAATCCAAAGAGTCCCGCTTAACCAATACAGAAGAAACCCGCCAGCCAACAGGCACGGCTGCACAGGTTGCGATTTTTGGTGACCGCATGAAAGAATTCTGGAAGGGTGGAAACGTTAACTATTGGTTAGCTTCCAATTGTTTCGGTGATTACTATACAAGAAAAGGATTAGATCTAAAAGACCGTGAAATGATCACATTCTGCTTCTTATTAGCACAGGGCGGCTGTGAATCGCAATTAAAGAGCCATATTAACGGTAATTTCAATGTAGGAAATGATGCAGATTTCTTAAGAAAAGTAGTAGAACAGATGATTCCATACATTGGATATCCAAGAAGTTTAAATGCCTTTGCGGCAATCAAAGAAGTTGAATAAGAACCAAGGGCTGTAACAATTTGTTACAACCCTTTTTCTGTGCTATTCAAAGTTAGGATATTATTATGAGACACACAAATCGACAGCGTATTGACGTACAATATATTGTACTTTATAATTTAAATAGGAGGTGACTTACAGTGATTGCTTTAAACTATTCTCAATTCAGAGAAAATATGAAGTCATATCTTGATATGGCTACAGATAGTTATGAATCTATCATCATCACAAGAAAAGGAAATAAGAATGTTGTGATTTTATCAGAAGAAGCTTACAACAATCTAATCGAAAATATTCACGTATTAGGGAATAAATTCAACTATGAGTGGCTAATGGAATCAAAGGCTCAATTGGAAAATGGTAAAGTTATGGAACATTCTCTTATTGAGGTTGATAATGAATAAATTATTTACGGAAAACGCATGGAAAGACTATTTGTATTGGGAAACCGAAGATAGAAAAACTTTAAAAAGAATCAACAAGCTGATTGAAGATATTTCTAGGAACGGGAATAATGGTATAGGAAAACCGGAACCATTGACAGGCGATTTATCAGGATATTGGAGTCGAAGGATCAATGATAAAGACAGACTGATTTATAAAATAGATTCAAAAAATATTTATATTTTGGCATGTCGATACCATTATGATGATCATTAGAGCCTTTACGGCCATTAATGAAGTCGAATAAAAAACAAGGGCTGTAACATTTTTGTTACAACCCTTTTTCTGTACTATTCAAGTGACTGGCACTGTTCCAGTAAAGTGATAATCGGTAAATGCTGCGGGCAGGCTGCTTCGCATTGTCCGCATTGGATGCAGTCAGAAGCTTTTCCTCTACCTGCAGTTACAATTGTATATTCTCTCTTAGTTCTGAATTCCGGACTTCCTTTTTTACGGTTTTCTACATTAAAGATTTCCGGAATAGGAATCTGCATCGGACAGCCCTTTGTACAGTAGTGACATGCCGTACAAGGAATGGATTTGTCTTCATTTAAAGCCTGTTGTGCTTTGGCAATAACCTCTTGTTCGTGTTCATCTAAAGGCTTGAAGTCTTTCATAAAACTTAGGTTATCTTTCATCTGTTCAATAGAGCTCATTCCACTTAATACTGCTAAGATATTATCCTTGCTGGCGACAAAGCGAAGTGCCCAGGATGAATAAGACATGCCGTTATTTTCGGCATCAAAAACAGCTTTTACCGTATCGATTGGATCAGCTAAGATACCGCCTTTGATTGGTTCCATAACGGTAACCGGTTTGCCGTATTTCTTACAGATTTCATAGTTTTGTCTGGAGGCAACACCCGGGTTTTCCCAATCGGCATAGTTGATCTGTAACTGAACAAATTCTGCATCCGGATGTCTTTCTAATAGTTCAACCAATAATTCAGGATCGGCATGGAAAGAGAAACCATAGTGTTTGATCAAACCTTTTTCTTTGAGCTCTTTCACATAATCCCAAATTCCGTATTCTTCATATTTCTGCCAGTTGCCGCGCTGAATCGCATGAACTAAATAGTAATCGAAATAGCCGGCACCGCTGCGCTCTAAGGAAATCATTGTTTCCTGCTTGGCTTCTTCAACGCTGATATTGCTTCCGGGCTGGATAATTAATTTAGATGCCAGGGTATAACTGTCACGCGGATATCTTTCCACCAGTGCCTTTCTGATAGCTTCTTCACTTCCTGCATACGCAAATGCTGTATCAAAATAAGTTCCGCCGGCTTCAATAAAGGCATCTACCATATCGGAAACCTGTGGTACATCAATCGAACCGTCTTCTAGTTTTGGTAAACGCATTAAACCAAAACCAAGTTTTAATTTTTCTTTTCCTGTATAAACACTCATGTTTTCCTTCCTTTCCTAATCAATTTATCCTTATTTATATTTTATGTCATTTATTAAAAATTCGAAATATGAATACAATTATATCAATTCCATAAGTGTTAGGCATTTCTAACTGCAGATAAAAGAATAATCGTAATGAATACTATATAATTTATTTAGAATATGCGTAAGGAAAGGAGAAAATCATGCAGTTTAAATCATTTCAAAACATTCAATTATCCCGTTTAGGTATGGGAAATATGCGTCTTCCTGTCAAGGATGACAAGATTGATTATGATGCTGCTAAGGCAGTGATCGATGAGGCTTATAAAAGCGGCATCAATTACTTTGATACTGCCTATATTTATCATGGAGGAGAGTCCGAAGTATTTACCGGAAAGGCTTTAAAGGAATATCCAAGAGAGTCCTATTATGTAGCGGATAAATTCAACTTTCAGGCACAACCGGACTATGCCAAACAGTTCTCAGACCAATTAGACCGTCTGCAGATGGATTATATCGATTTCTATCTGCTGCACGGGATTCAGGATAACTTTGTGGATGATATCTTAAAGAGTGGTGCTATCGAATATTTCAATCAACTCAAAAAAGAAGGCAAAATTAAATATTTTGGATTCTCATTTCACGGAAATGAAGAAAACCTGATGAAAGTATTGGCTGCCAATACCTGGGATTTTGTTCAAATCCAGTTAAACTACTATGACTGGGAATACGGAAACCATAAAAGATTGTACGAAATATTGGCTGAAAGAAATATTCCTGTCATGGTCATGGAACCGGTGCATGGCGGACTTCTGGCAAATATGAATAAAGAGTCTGCTGCTTTATTGAAGGAAGCAGATCCAAATGCTTCTCTGGCATCCTGGGCAATGCGATGGGTGATGTCGCTTGAGCATGTACAGGTTGTACTTAGCGGAATGAATACCTTAGAGCAGATGAAAGACAATGTCACAACATTCTCAGATGCAAAGATGGTCACAGAAGAGGAGAAAAAGCTCTTAAAACAGGCAGCGGCATTACTGAGAAAAGATGTATCATATCCTTGTACTGCCTGCCGTTATTGCGTACCAAACTGTCCGATGGGATTAAATATACCGGAGCTCTTACGTGCATATAATGATATGAAGACCGGTGGAGCATGGCGTCTTGTCAATTTATTCGGTCTGCCGGAAGATAAACAGCCTTCTGCCTGCATTGGATGTGGAAACTGTACAGCACACTGTCCGCAATCCCTTGCGATTCCGGATGCCATGGCGGAAATGGCCGAAATGATGGCTGATATGAATCATTAATATAAGTGATTTTGTTTTATATAATACCTGTTTCTTATTTAAGCATGTGCTTGTTATAATGGATGTAACAGGAACACAAATACAGGAGGAAATAAGATGAAAAAATCGCTTGTTTTGGCTGTGGCCTTGGGCATGGGATTGATTTCTCCATTAACAATCCGTGCCAAAGAGAATAATGAAGCTATCTATTTCAAAATAAAATCCATGGAAGGCTTCACACAATATGATGGATACACCTATTCTTTATCCACGGGCCAGCCTAAATATGTACTTGAAATTAAGAAAGACACCTTTAACTTACATTGTTTCTTTCAATCCGGCTCTCCGGATTATTATGAAGAAGTATATACCATCGATTTAGATTATGTTTCTCATAAAGAGGACATGTTGAGAGTGCATAGAATATACGATCAAAACCATAATGACATTTCCAATTGGTTTGACACCATGGAGTTCACTTTCTTATCCAATAGAGTCATCATGGAGGTGGAAAGAAATGAATCCACTCTTGCCGGAGGATCAAGTGGAAGTATTCAGACGGGTGCATATCGTATGACAGCCCCGG
>CACYBS010000340.1 GCA_902772725.1 Erysipelothrix rhusiopathiae | reverse complement strand
CCTAAAATACTTTGAGAGGTGAAGTGAATGAAGCTCACAAAAGATGATATTATTTTAGATTCCGATTCCCGTGTACGCCAGAAAAGTAAGGATGTTGAGCTGCCTTTAAGCGCTGAAGACAGAGAACTTTTATTAGCCATGGTGCAATATGTACGAGATTCCCAGAATGAAGAAATTGCCGAAGCAGAAGGTTTGGAGCCGGCGGTAGGCATAGCTGCCATCCAATTAGGTATTCCGAAAAAGATGCTGGCAGTTGTAGTACCGGATGAAAACGGAAATGTATACGAAGTGGGATTGGTAAATCCAAAAATTATTTCAGAATCTGTTCAAAACGCGTATCTGGATGCCGGAGAAGGATGTCTGAGTGTCAAAGGTGAACACCCGGGTCATGTATACCGTCATGCCCGCATCAAGGTTCGTGCATATGATGTGATTCAGGACAAAAAAGTCGTGTTAACTGCAGAAGGATATATCGCGATTGTCCTCCAGCATGAAATCGATCATTTAAGCGGAATTTTATTCTATGACCGCATCGATCCAAACGACCCATGGAAACAGGATGAAGAGGCTTTGGTTATTTAACCAAAGTCTTTTTTTTTAGACCACTTTTGGTATAATGTAGATAGAGATATTACGCAAACATTTTAATAGAAAGGGGGGATTCAATGCCTAGCAGACAACAGTTTTCATTTGGCAGTACATCCACCAATAAAAAATATCATGAAAAAAACAGTGTAGAAGAAAATGATACCTTAATCTATGCACTGGGAGGCTTGGGTGAAGTCGGAAAAAATATGTATTGTTACGAACATGATGATGAAATCTGTATCGTTGACTGTGGCGTGCTATTCCCGGGCGATGCCCTTCTGGGTGTTGACTATGTCATTCCGGATTATCATCATCTTATAAGGATGAATAAGAAACGCAAATATCTTGTAATCACACACGGTCATGAAGATCACATCGGAGGCATTCCTTATTTATTAAAGCAGGTTCAAATCGATGCGATTTATGCTCCCCGCTTCGCAAAAGCTTTAATTCAGAAAAAATTGGAAGAACATCACGGACTTGAAAATACGCATATCATAGAAATCAACGATGATTCCCGTGTCAAAACGAAATATTTTACAGTTGGATTCTTTAATACCATTCACTCTATTCCGGATTCTTTAGGTGTTTTGATTACCACGCCAAATGGTTCCATCGTTCATACCGGGGATTTCAAATTTGACTTAACTCCGGTAGGAACCAATGCCGATTATCAGAAAATGGCATATATCAGTGCATTAAATCCTGATTTGTTGATGTCGGATTCCACCAACTCCGGAGTTGCCGGGTTCTCTATTTCCGAAAAAGAAGTAGCCCAGGAAATACTTGAAATCATGCGTAAAAACCATGGACGTCTGATCGTGGCAACATTCGCATCCAATGTTAACAGGGTTGCACAGATCATCAAGGCGGCGGTCGAATGTGACCGTAAGGTAATTGTCTTTGGACGCAGCATGGAAAATATCGTTGATATCGGAAGACGGATGGGAATCATCCATCTAAAGAACAGCGATATATTAACACCGCAGGAATTGGCTTATACACCGGATGACAAAGTTTGTATCATCTGTACCGGATCCCAGGGTGAACCATTAGCTGCATTATCCAGAATCGCAGCCGGCACACACCGATTTATCCATATCAAACCGGGTGATACCATTGTATTCAGTTCAAATCCGATTCCGGGTAACGAAAGCAGTGTATCAAAGGTTGTTGATAAATTATTCCGATCCGGGGCAACGGTACTTACCCGTTCCATTTTAAACAACCTGCATACAACAGGACATGCATCTAAGGAAGAGCAGAAGCTGATGATGCAGTTGATCAAACCGAAGTATTTTATGCCGATCCATGGTGAATACAAAATGTTGATGCAGCATAGAAAAACCGCAATGGAAGTCGGTATTCCGAAGAAAAATATCTTCATCTGTGCCAACGGTGATATCCTGATCTTACGTAATCACGAGATATTCCAGGCTGACTGGCGTTTCCAGGGTGATGATATCTATGTCGATGGAAATGATATTTCCGGTCTGTCTACAGCCGTATTAAAAGACCGCCGAATTTTAGCAGATAACGGCTTGGTTGCTGTTATTATCGCCATTGATTCAAAACAGAACAAAATATTATCGCGTCCGGTCATCGTCAGCCGTGGATTTGTCTTTATCAAAGATTCTCAGGGGCTCATACGTGAAGCAGAATTTATTGTGAACGCAAGTTTGCAGGAACAGATGAAAGAGAAAACAACTTTCTCAGAAATCAAAAACTGTGTACGTTCTACCCTGGAACCGTTCCTCTATAAGAAAACACACCGAAATCCAATCGTAATTCCGGTTATTCTTAATTCCAAACAAACCATGGAGGAACTGGCAAACCGCAGACAGTCACGCAGACCGAGAAAAAATATTTAATAATAGAAGGCAATCGCACGATTGCCTTTTCTTAAGCCTATCTTCTTTCTTTTTCTTTTTTTATATTATATGGTAGAATCTCAAAGAGGAGGTACCATGGATAAACTGAAATTAATACTAATACGTATATTAGCGGTATTAACAACCATCGTGGTTGCAGTTGGATTACTCCTGGCAAAGGTCACATTCTATAATCCAACCCATCTGCAGGTACGCTATGAAACAATTGTGGACTCCAAGATTCCTTCCGAACTCAAAAATCTGACCGTTGTTTATTTTACCGATCTACAGTACGGCCAGTTTCAAGACGATAAGCGTATGGAACAGCTGGTCGATAAAATCAATGAACTTAGTCCACAGGTAATCATCTTTGGCGGGGATCTGTATGATACAACCGCAAAGATTAATAAAAAGACCAATAAGAAAATGATAAAGTGGCTGTCCAAATTGAATGCACCGTTTGGAAAATATGCCGTATACGGGGAAAAAGATCTAAAAGATGAAGAAACTAAGGAAACGGTAAAATCGATTTATAAGGCTTCTCAATTTGAATTATTAACAAATTCAAGTGTGCATATCGGTCTCTATACCCGGAAAGGAATTCGCTTGATCGGTTTTTCAAGTAATCCAAATTATGAAAAAGCACTGCAGAATGTGATATCTTCGGAATACAACATCGTAGTAACTCATAAGCCGGATAACCTTTTGGATGATTCGCTTTCCTCTATATCTTTAGGACTGGCAGGCCATTCGCATGGCACACAGATTACCTATCCGATTATCGGACCGTATCGCACCATAAAAGGAGCTTCCAAGCTGAATCGCTCACAAAAGGCATCACTTCCCTTTCCTTATATTATAAGCAGCGGGGTTGGATGTACTAAAGTCGATGCCAGATTAAATGCGGATCCGGAAATTTACTACATAGTCTTTAAAAACAAATAAAAATAGAATATAATGTAAAACGTCAAGACAGGGGTGCCTTGAGGCTGAGATGCGTATGCGATCCCTTATGACCTGAACTAGGTAATGCTAGCGTAGGGAGTCTTATATGTTTTTACATATATGCCTTACGCCTCAAACGGAGGTGTTTTTTTATGAGAGATATTCAGGTTAAAAATTTCGTTTATGTAGCATTCTATGCTGCTCTTGCTCTGGTGCTTGATTATGTCAGTGCCATGATTCCTTTTCTTCAAATGCCGCAGGGTGGTTCCATTAACTTAGCGGTGATTCCGATCTTTGTTGCTTCCTATCATTTAGGATGGAACCAGGGTGCTTTTGCCGGATTATTATGGTGGGCCATCGGATGGCTGTTTGGTTTGAACAACTGGTTTGTCTCTCCGATGCAGTATGCGCTGGACTATATCATTCCGGCGATCATCTGTGGATTTGCAGCTCTTATGCCCCGCATCGGTAAGCTTTCCAACATCTACACCGGTGTTATTGCCATGATGATTCTAAAATTTGCTTCTCATGTATTAGCCGGCGTTTATTATTGGCCACCTGAAGGAGCAGCCCGCGGCTCTGCTGCTGCATGGACATATTCACTCGGATATAATCTCTGGTATAATCTGGCGACTTTAATTGTAGCGCTTATCATCACGCCGCTTTTAATTTCCCGCATATCAGCTATCAGAAAAGATTTTGTCGGAATTAAGTAAGCTTTGTGCTTACTTTTTTTTGCGGCAAAATAAAAAAGACGGAAATCTCCGTCTAAACCTCATAAAAAATCATAAGCCATGTTCTGTATAAGACAGTCATTTATCTATAGCTTTCGCTATCCGGCCTTCCTTTCGTTTCATTCCGGCCGGTTCCCCTACCAAATTTGGGTTTCTCGCTTGCGGGGTTTACCCGTTCCACCTGCATGTTTCCATACAGCTCGTCTCTGTGGCACTTTTATAGCTCCGTTCCGTAGATTTCTCCTTAGGACTTTTGCAGCCGTCATCCAAAGATGCCCGGATTTATTGATTCATCCGGCACAAACACTACGGTCATCACAGACCGTGCGAGCATGGACTTTCCTCTAACTTACGCCAGCGACTGTCGATAATTTATGAATGATTTACTCTTCTTCTACAACGATTTCTGCCTCTTCAACAGGTGCATTGTTGAAAACTGCCTCTTCCAGGCGGGCAATACGTTTTAAAATATCAATCTGATCACTATTTCCGGCAACAGCCTTTGAATTAGCGTGCTCTGTCAAAGATTTATTCTGATTTTGAAGAGCGGATACCTTTTCACGCAGTTCGTTAATTTTTGCTTCATAACGTGTTACTGCCTGACCGAGCTCTTCGATTTTTTCATCATACATCTGGTAATCTTCAATGATAAGATCTAAGAATTCATCAACCTGAGCTGTAGAATAGCCCTTCATATCTACTTGGAATTCCTTTTCGTAAATTAACTGTGCACTTAGATTAAAATCTTTTGCCATGATAACTACCCCCAATCTTAGATAACATTATGCCGTTTTTAAGTT
>CACYBS010000339.1 GCA_902772725.1 Erysipelothrix rhusiopathiae | reverse complement strand
TCCTATAAGAATGAGGAGGCGTTCATGTAATGGAAAAGAAAAAGAATTCAACCAGTCCGCGAAAAAAGATTGTGAACCTCTTTGTTCATATTTTCCTTGCGGTATTGGCATTTGTATGGCTGATGCCGATTGTCTGGATTGTTTTGACAAGTTTTCGTAAAGAATCCGGATCGTATGTAAGCACCTTCTTTCCAAAGGGATATACCATTAATAACTATGTACGTCTGTTTACTGACAGAAACATCATGAATTTCCCTAAGATGTTTACCAATACATTGATTATTGCGATTATATCCTGCTTGATTTCGACATTCTTTGTGATGAGTGTAGGCTATTGTTTATCACGTATGCGTTTCAAATTCCGTAAGCCATACATGAATATCGCAATGATTTTAGGATTATTCCCGGGCTTTATGGCAATGATTGCTCAATATCATTTATTAAAGACCATGGGTCTTACCGAAGGCGGATGGATCCGCATCGCATTGATTATCGTTTATTCGGCCTGTGCCGGCATGGGATTCCAGATTGTTAAGGGATACTTTGATACGATACCGCGCTCTATTGATGAGGCAGCTATTATGGATGGGGCCAGCCAATGGGTTGTGTTTACCCGGATCACTCTTCCTCTTTCTAAACCGATATTGATTTATACGTTGTTAACATCCTTTATGGCTCCATGGGTAGATTTCATTTTTGCCAAGGTATTATGTCGGGCCAATTCGGATCAATATACCGTTGCGATTGGTTTATGGAATATGCTGCAGAAAGAATATATCACACAATGGTATACCTGCTTTGCGGCAGGTGCAGTTGTGGTATCCATTCCAATTGCGATCTTATTCTTATACACACAGAAATATTATGTTGAAGGCATGAGCGGAGCAGTAAAAGGTTAATGAAAAAAATAATACAGACAATCTTAGTCTTGATATTGATTGGACTGACAGGTTGTCGACCATCAGCAGATCCTTTGGGGTCTGCTGATGCCCTTATACCTATTGACGATCATTATCGTAATACCTATGAAATCTTTGTCTATTCCTTTCACGATTCCAATGGGGATGGCATCGGTGATTTAAACGGTGTAAAGGAAAAATTGAATTATATTCAGGATTTAGGCTTCAATGCCATATGGCTGATGCCTGTATGTTCATCTCCAACCTATCATAAATATGATGTTTCGGATTATCAGGCAATTGATCCTCAATATGGAACTATGGAGGATTTTGAAACACTTGTCAGTGAATGTCATCAAAGAAATATGGAGGTGTACACCGATTTGGTGCTCAATCATACTTCCATTCATCATCCATGGTTTAAAGAAGCATCTAATTATCTACAATCGGGAAAAGATTATAACGAAAACGAGTGTCCATATTTAGGATATTATCATTTCTCAAAAAATGCAGAGTATGGGTATGCGAAACTAGAAAACAGCGAATGGTATTATGAAGCCCGCTTTTGGGATCAAATGCCGGACTTAAATTTAGATAACCAAAACGTTCGTGATGAAATAAAAGAAATCATGAATTTCTGGCTGGATAAAGGGGTGGATGGCTTTCGCTTAGATGCCGTGACATCCTACTATACCTCCGATGATCAAAAAAATATCGATTTTTTAAAATGGGTGAATGAAACCGGTAAATCGATTAAAAAGGACTGTTATTTTGTTGCGGAAGCATGGACCGGTTTGGAACAATATGCTCCTTATTATCGAAGCGGGATTGATTCTTTCTTTGATTTTGCCTATTCAGGAAGTGATGGTATCATCACGAAAACGGTAAAAGGACAGATTTCGGCAAAACAGTTTGTAGAGTCTCTTGTGAAGGAAGAACAGCTTTTTAAAAGCTATCATAGCGATTTTATCAATGCTCCTTTCTATACAAATCATGATATGGCAAGAGCCTGCGGCTATTTCCCGGGAGATAATGGGACAGAGCTTAAGCTTGCCTTAGGATTACATTTTATGATGGGTGGCAATGCCTTTCTTTATTATGGTGAAGAGATTGGTATGCGAGGCTCCGGCAAAGATGAAAATAAAAGAGCACCGATGTTCTGGTCAAAAGAATCTGACTGTACAGGAGTGCCGAATATGGATTCTATTTCCATGAAATATGAACCTGTTGACATACAGATGAAAGATGAAAACTCCATTTATAACTATGTGAAAGAGATCTTGAAGATTCGAAATCAATACCCTGTAATCGCAAGAGGTGAGACTTTGATCAATGAGACATTAACAAGCGATACATTGGCTGTTTTTGAAAAGAAGAAAGATGGATTGGATTCGGTACAAATCATAATCAATTTAAGTAAGGATCCGCAAAGCATTTCTTTGGAAGATTATACAACTCTTTCATCTGAAGTGAGTGCATTAGGAAAAACCTCCCGAATTCATGGAAATACGCTTGATATATCGGGATATGGAATTGTGGTGATGACAAGTGATCAATAATTATATTTTTGATCTGTATGGAACCTTACTTCATATCCATACGGATGAAGAAAAAGCTTCTTTGTGGATATATATGACCCGGTTTTATAAACGAAAACCGGAAGAATTAAAAAATTTATATAAACGCTTCTGCAAAGAAGAATTTGAAAGACAGAAAGTTTGTATGAACAGCGATGATCCGGAAATTGATATCCTGCATGTTTTTGAAAAGATGCAGCCATTGGCTTCGATAGATGTAAAATATATCGCCACTCAGTTTCGTAATAAGTCCAGAGAAATTCTTGAGCTCTATACCGATACTATGGTTACATTAACTTCCTTAAAGAGGCAGGGAAAGAAAATATATCTTTTATCGAATGCTCAGGAAGCTTTTACTTTAGATGAATTAGATCAAATGGGACTGACTCATTTATTTGATGGAATCTGCATCAGTTCGAATTATGGAAT
>CACYBS010000338.1 GCA_902772725.1 Erysipelothrix rhusiopathiae | reverse complement strand
CGCATTTTATTCAATAATTATTCATTCCCGTGTGACGATTGTGTGATTGAGAGTAATGTATATTTGAGTTGTAAAAAGGATATATATAGGGAGAACAAATATGGCAAAATTTATATCATTTTTAAAAACTCATCCATTATGCACCGCAATCATCGCAATTGTGATCGCGATGTTTTCAATTAAAATGCTTCCGGCAGAGACATTCCTTCAGGAAGGTATCATTCGAATGCTGTTATGTGGAACGATGTTATTCTTCTTATATCAGATTTCAGGAGAAAGAACTACTTCAGCCTGCGGAAACAGCACCGGCTACGTGATTAAAGTAGGTATTGGATTCTTAGTCTTTGCCGCAGTAGTCGGTATCTTTGGATTTATGATGACTATTGCGACATCTGGTCCTCGTCAGGACTGGCTGTTCCAGTTAGCGTGTTTAGCATACATGATGCTGGGAGTTGGCTTATTTGAAGAATTGACTTTCAGAGCCATCTTAAATGATGCGATCATCATTCACTTCCGCGATTCAAAAAAAGCTTTTCTGATCAGTGCAATTGTTACTTCGCTGGTATTTGGTGGACTTCATGTATTAGGAGCTTCGTTAAATGACCCGATGAGTATTTTGCAGGCAGTGCTTAAAACATTATCTTCCGGTGTATTTGGACTTGGATTGTTGTTCCTGTATTGGAAAACACGAAATATCTGGGCATGCGGTATCATTCACGGCGGATATGATTTCATATTAAGTTTCAGCAACGCATTTACGCAAACCGGAATGGAATCAAGCGGATATGTTGTAGCAGGAAAAGGTGCTGCAGCTGTCTGTGTTGTCTACATCGTAACCGGTTTGATCACAGCCTTCATTACATGGCGTATCTGGAAATCTGTGAAAAAAGATCTCGACTTCGAAAAATTACGTCAAGAATGGTAAATAGTGGAACGGCATAAAAGCCGTTCTTTTTGTGTGCTACAATAAAGATGAAAAAGGAGAAAAATCATGAAAAAAGTATTAGTTATCGGAGGTACAGGAACCATCTCCACACCAATTACACTTGGTCTGGCAAATGATCCTGAAGTGGAATTATATGTTTTAAACAGAGGTAAAAGAAAAGATACATTACCTGAAAGTGTACACCGTATTATCGGTGACATCAAAAATGATGTAGAAGGTGTTAAGGCAGCTTTAAAGGATATGGAATTTGATTCTGTTATTAACTTTATTATCATGATGCCGGAAGAAGCTAAGACAAATATCGAATTATTTAAAGGTAAGACAAAACAGTTTATCTTTATTTCTACTGTATGTGCTCTTGATCATTCTGTTTCCTGTAATGTAGATGAAACTATGCCGTACGGAAATAAATATTATGCCTATGGACAGAATAAGGAAGCCTGTGAAAAGATCTTCCTTTCCGAAAAGGATTTCCCAATTACGATTGTTCGTCCTTCACAAACCTATTCGGATTCCCGTTATCCTTTATCTATTAAAGGAAAGACATATTGGTCTGTTGCCTCCAGAATGCTTAGAGGAAAAGAAGTCATCGTACATGGGGATGGACAGAATACATGGGTAAGTACTCATGCCAACGATTTTGCCAAATTATTTTTACCATTAGTTTGTAACGAAAAGGCCATCGGAGAAATTTATCATGTGATGAATCCGGAAGTTTACACATGGGATATGATTTATGAAACACTTGCCAAGGCACTTGGCGGTGAATATAAACCGGTTTATATTTCAGAATATTTATTAGATGAATCTAAGACGTATGATTTTAAATCTTCGATGCATGGGGATAAACATTTCTCAGTGATTTATGATATCTCCAAGGTTAAACAGTTTAACCCGGATGTTCAATTAGATATCGACATCAAAAAAGGTGCCCAGCTGTTTGTGGAATATATGAATGCGCATCCGGAATTAAAAATCGAGGATGAAGCCTTTGATAAGTGGTGTGATACCACCATCGCAAACTATAAAAAATTTGCGGCAGAGTTCACAAAGAATCTGTAAAAGGAGACATGAAAGTGTCTCTTTTTATATGGGGATATTCTATATATGATGATATGATATTCTCAACAAGTACAAAGGAGATTTAATATGCAGATGGGATTTCGCTGGTATGGTGAAGGCAACGATAATATACAATTATCGGATATTAAACAGATACCCGGTGTCAGTACAATCGTTTGGGCCCTTCACGATAAGATGCCGGGCGTCGTATGGGAAAAAGAAGAAATCGCAAAAGTCATGGAACAGATTGAAGCCTATGGCTTTAATGGAGATGTCGTAGAGTCGGTTAATGTTCATGATGATATTAAGATTGGTTTACCGACAAGAGACAAATATATTGATAACTATATTCAAACAATTCGTAATTTAAAACCTTTTGGAGTAAAGGTCATCTGTTATAACTTTATGCCGATCTTTGACTGGACAAGAAGTGATCTCTTTCATCCGGTAGGGGATGGCTCTACCGCTCTTTATTATCAGAAGGATATGATCCAGGATGATCCCAAAGAGATGGCAGACTATGTGATGAGCTTTACCGAAAAGTATCATATGACCTTTCCGGGCTGGGAACCGGAACGTATGGCTAAACTCGATGAATTATTTGAAGCCTATAAGGATGTGACCAAGGAAAAGCTTTGGGATAATTTTAAATATTTCTTAGAAAGAATAATGCCGGTATGCCATGAATGTGATATTAAGATGGCTGTCCATATGGATGATCCTCCATGGGATATCTTTGGACTTCCTCGATTATTGGTAGATGAAGAAAGCATATCCCGTTTTTTAAAAATGGTAGACGATCCATATAACTGCTTGACATTATGCTCTGGAAGCTTAAATGCCAACCCGAATAATAATGTAGCCGATATTGTCAGAAAACATGTGGACCGGATTGCGTTTGCCCATATACGCAATGTCAAACACTTCCCAAATGGTGATTTCTCGGAAGCAAGTCATCGTGACTGTGACGGGGATACCGGTATCTTAGATATCTTACGGGCGTATCACGATGGAGGCTATGAAGGATATATCCGACCGGATCACGGAAGACATTTATGGACAGAAAAAGCCGGTAATGTAAGACCGGGATATGGTTTATATGACAGAGCTTTAGGTATCATGTATATGTTAGGTGCCTGGGATCTGATGGAAAAGGAGAAACAGAAATGAATCCAGTTAATGAAAAATTAAAAGAGATCGGTATTGTACCGGTTGTCGTAATTAATGATGTAGAAGATGCCCTGCCACTGGCGAAGGCTTTGGTAGAAGGTGGACTTCCTTGTGCTGAGGTGACCTTTCGTACTAGAGCAGCAGCTGATGCCATCAAAATTATGACTGAAGCCTATCCGGAAATGTTGGTAGGAGCAGGAACGGTTCTTACTAAAGAACAGGTGGATAAGGCAATTGAATCCGGCTCTAAATTTATTGTATCGCCGGGTTTAAATCCAAATATCGTATCGTATGTACTGGAAAAAGGGATGCCGATGGTACCAGGAACCTGTACTCCAAGCGATATTGAAAGAGCATTGGAACTTGGACTGACCGAAGTGAAATTCTTCCCGGCAGAGGCAAGCGGAGGACTTAATATGATCAAGGCTTTATCCGGCCCGTATGTTAATGTATCTTTTATGCCAACCGGTGGATTAAATACATCCAATGTAAGAGAATATCTAGCTAATCCAAAAATTTTTTGTTGCGGAGGAACTTGGATTGCCAAAGAAAATTTATTGAAAGAAAAGAAATTTGATGAAATTAAAAAGCTTGCCAAAGAGGCAGCAGATATCGTAAAGGAAGTAAGACATGGCTAAAATTATAGGAATGGGTGAAATGTTGATGCGTTTGTCCCCGGAGATGGGAAGACGTTTTACCAATACAGAAGATTTCCAGGTATTTTTTGGAGGCAGTGAAGCCAATGCGGTTGCCTCATGTTCGGATTATGGAGATGAAGTATCCTTTATCACCAAATTACCGAAACATGATATCGGACAGGCTGCATTAAATGCGCTTCGTATGCATGATGTTGATACCAGCTTT
>CACYBS010000337.1 GCA_902772725.1 Erysipelothrix rhusiopathiae | reverse complement strand
AGCGGATATCGATGTTCGTGTGCCGTCATCTTTCGTGAACGGACCGACACCTTTATCGGGAACTTCTGTTGTGGCCACCGATTTAAGATGCGGAGCAGCGCTTGTGATTGCCGGCTTAATGGCTGAAGGTGTAACAGAAATTCATGATATTTATCATATTGACAGAGGTTATGAAAATCTGGATAAAAAGCTGAATGCCTTAGGCGCAAAGGTATGGCGTGAAAATATTGAGAATTAATTAGGAAACAATTTAACTTGTTTCCTTTTTTTATTTATGTGACTGAAATAAATCGATTTTTGATTATGGACAAGATATTTTTTCAGCCTGTATAATAAAGTTATGATCAGAGTAGCTTTCTTAGAATACGAAAAAGAAACCAAGGATATCGCATTCGCGCTTTCAAAAATATTTTACGATGAAGACTGGACTTTCCGCCATTTTTATAAGGCCAGCGATCTGGCAAGGCACATAAAAAAGGAGCAGTTTTCCTTGTTTGTGTTTGATGAAATCTTTAAAACACCGCGTTTAGAAAGTGTATTTGTGCATGATAATCCAAACGCAATCTTTATCTATGTCTGCTCTAATGTTGATAAAATTAAACGGCAGGACCAGAGAGCTCGTATTCTTTATATTTCAAAAGACAATATCGAAAAGGAAATGGAAAGATGCAGCGATATTATTCGCTGGCAATGTGCCCAAAGCGATCTTTATAATCTGGTATATGACGGTGTCAACGTAAATCTTCCTTATGATGATATCTATTACATGGAGAAGATTGAAAAATTGGTTTATTTTCATACCAAAAAAGGTGTTTTCCACAAGCGTACCAATATGTCGGATTTAGAGGAAGAATTCAGTGCTTATGGTTTTATCCGTACACACGTTTCCTATCTTGTCAATGAAAAGCACATTGTTGCCTGGTTTAAAGATGAGGTAGATCTGGATACCGGTAAAAGAGTTCCTTTATCCAGAGCCCAAAAGCGTAAAATACTTTCCCGCAAAAAGGAGAATATGCAGACTGTTCCAGATTAATTACCGATTTTTCCAAATGTGATGTATTTGTGATTTTTGGATGTAAAATGTAGTCAATCAAAGGATACAGACATTGGGAAGCTGATCCTATCGATAAAAAACGAGAGCGGTGGGAAGATGAAAATAAAATAAAAGTTGAAGGATAATTCCTTGAACGAATCCCAAAACTATGGAGAGAAGCCTCCAAAAGAAATGCCGTGAGAAACGGAATAAACATTCACATGGACTTGGAAATATCAAGGATGTATAAAAATCAGAGTGTGAAGAAACTCGTCAAAGGATGGACCGGATTCATCAAATCAAACATCTGAAAGATAATTTCAAGAGAAAATCATCAATTCCATATAAAAGGAGCACAAACACCTAATAATAAAGGTACTATTCTCTGGAACATGTTGTGGAATCATTATATGGAAAACGAATAATAGATGAGATACAATTGAATAAATAAAAGAAGAGGGCAATATCAATAAGACCCTTTCTTTTTTTGGATAATAAGGAAAGGAGAAAAATAATGGCTAAGTATGTATGTGATGTATGCGGATGGGAGTATGATGAAGCATTAGGCGACCAGGATCATGGAATTGCTCCGGGAACAAAATTTGAAGATCTTCCTGAGGATTTTGAATGCCCGTTGTGCGGTGCTGGAAAAGACGAATTCTCAAAAGCGTAATATTACGAATTTGGCTCGCATTTAGCGGGCCTCTTTTTTGTTAGTGGTTTTTTAGAGACGAATTATGTGATAAAATAATGTCTATAGGAAAAAAAGAGGAAGCAAACTATGAAATTGTTAGCAGCAGATTACGATGGCACTATACGTTACGCCAGGCATATTATGGATGAAGACATCGAAGCGCTTCATCGCTGGAAAGAAGCTGGAAATATTTTAGCAATAGTCACTGGACGATCTATGGAATCGATGATGTTGCAGCAGGAAATGTATCATCTTCCGGCTGACTACTACATCACTAATAATGGCGGCATGGTTTGGGATGCAGATGGAAATAAGCTGAACAGCACTTATCTTAATGAAATCGCAGCCCTGGATATTATCTATGCGTGCAGAGAACAGCCGGGCGTTGTTTCCTATGTTGTGAATGACGGATACAATCGTCACAGAATTATAGTGAACGATTCATTGAATGAAAGAAGATATCCAAACTTAAAACCGGATCTTACCGAAGAAGAGGTAGAAAATCTCGGAAAATACGCACAAATCGTATTATCGATGAGTGATGTACTGCAGGCCCAGCACCTGGCCGAACAAATCAATATTTATTTTTCCGATCATGTTGTTGCGTATCCGAATAACTATGTTGTCGATGTAGTTCCGCAGGGAATCTCAAAACTTGTCGGTATTGAATATGTATCCGCATATTCAGGTGTTCCGGAAGAGGATACTTATACGATTGGTGATTCTTTTAATGATATTCCTATGTTGGAATATGGTATTCATACTGCAGCTATGGAAACTGCATATCAGGAAGTAAAGGATCATGCGATGTATACCTATTCCTCGGTATCAGAGATGATTAATACTATTTTAGATGAAGAATAAAAGGAGGCGATAACATTTATGGATGTCGCAATATCAGATATTATATTGATCATCCGTTTATGCTTCGATATTCTGGTTGTATGGCTTTTACTTTACACAACTTTCCGCATCGTACGTAACAATGAGAGAACGGTTCAGATTGTAAAGGGAGCCTTATTGATTATGATCTTAAAAGGGCTTGCTGCCTTTTTTGGTTTCAGCGCTTTGAGTTATATCCTTGATTTATTTCTTAACTGGGGAATTGTATTGATCATTGTGATTTTTCAGCCGGAGATTCGTGCCATGTTGGAAAGAGTCGGTAAATCCTCTTCCATCATGAATTTGAATATTTCCGAAGATGCGGTTCGAAATATGATCGATGAAATTGTTACGGCATGCCGGTCCATGTCCAAAAGTAAAACCGGAGCTTTGATTACCATTCAGGGAAATCAGTCGCTGGATGATTATGTGCGAACCGGAATCCGTATGGACTCTGAGGTATCCAGTGAATTGCTTGGAACCATATTCCAGTATGGTACGCCGATGCATGACGGTGCCGTAATTATTCAGGGAAACAAGATTGCCTGTGCGGCTGCTTATTTTCCTCCGACTTCGCAAGATCTTGCCAGCAAATATGGGGCAAGGCACAGAGCGGCTGTGGGAATCAGCGAAATCAGTGATTCCATCACCATTGTAGTCAGTGAAGAAACAGGAAATATCTCCGTGGCAATGAGAGGCCGCTTAACTCAATATAAGCCGGATGGATTAGACCGCTTATTAACCAACTTGTTGATGGCGGCTTCCGAAAAGGAAAATAATTCACCATTCTTCCTTGAACCGATGATCAACTCCACGGTAAAATATTTCAATCGATCTAAATCAAAGAGCGAAGCAGAGACCAGAAAAAATCAAGATGAACGGGTCACTCCTATTGAGATTGTGGATCTTTCCTCTCGTAAACAGGAGGTGAGATAAAATGAATGACGGAAACCAAACGATTTTGGATAAAATAATTAACTCATTGGCATGGGTTTATCGTAAAATCAATAAACTGATTGACCGTATCCTTTACAGCAATGCCGGGACACTGGCCATTACCTTTATTCTTGCGGTAGTGATCTGTGTGGCAATTGACTTTGAGAATATCCGTTATCAACTATTTAACGATACCACAACAGTTGTTGAACTTCGTGATGTTGAAGTTGTTGTAAAGACAGTTTCTGATGATTATATTATTACAGGAATTCCGGAAACAGTAGATGTACGTTTAGAAGGTGAAGCTGCTGATATTCAGGTATTCCGCCAGCAGAATACGATTACAGTTGTTGCCGATATGCGTCAATATACTGAGGGAAGCAATGTGATTGATTTAAAGGTGGATAAGCTGCCTTCCACAATCAGCGCAGTCGTCTCACCTTCATCTGTTACCGCAAATGTACAGAAAAAGGAAACTCAGTCATTTAAAGTTTCACCGCAGATGATCGGTACTAACTTAACGACTGCTTCTTTCGATACGCCGGCTTTAGATTCACAGACAGTGAATATCACAGGTACAACGAATCAATTGAATTCTATACGATCAGTGCGGGCAATTATTGATGTATCCGGACAGACTGAATCTTTTGAAGAGGATGCGCTTATTGCAGCATATGATGGTAATGGTAACAAATTGGATGTAGTGATTGAACCGGCTACAATTCATGTTCAGGTAAATAAAACAGCAGATAAATAACAGGGGGAATTAAACATGGGAAAGTATTTTGGAACTGATGGCGTTAGAGGCCGTGCAAATGAAGATTTAACGATGGATATGGCTATTAGAATCGGTCAGTATCTGGGTGCATATTACGGAAAAAAGCGTCATGCGAAAATTTTGATTGGTAAAGATACACGTTTATCCGGGGATATGTTTGAATTGGCTCTTGCAGCAGGTGCTACCAGCACCGGTGCCCAGGTATATTTACTTGGTGTATGTCCGACTCCGGCTGTTTCTTACTTAGTAAGAAAAGAGCGCTTTGACTGCGGTATCATGGTATCTGCCAGCCACAATCCGTACTATGACAACGGAATTAAGATTTTTAACCAGAACGGTGAAAAGATGGAAGAAGAAATCCTTCTGGAAATTGAGGATTATATGGATGGCAAGTCTACTCTTGACCTGGCAACAGGAGATAGAATCGGT